>JBJOLA010000224.1:0-4031 GCA_046045815.1 Pseudomonadota bacterium | reverse complement strand
ATCTGGCTGAGCGTAAAAATGGGGCTGGCCCCGCGCCCCGCTGGTGCAAGCTGGATGCAGGTTTACGGCATGTCTCTGCTCTGCGGAATCGGCTTTACGATGAGCCTGTTCATCGGCGGGCTGGCCTTTGCGGGAGCGATGCAGAGCGACGCGGTCAAAATGGGCGTGCTGATGGGATCAGCTTTATCCGCGCTTGCGGGGTGGATCATCCTGCGGATTTCTTCGCCGCTTGCCGCAAGCGGAGACTCGGCTTAACCTTCGCTATGCATATAAAACTGCTGATCCCCCTCCTCCTCATCGCGACGCCTGTCTCGGCGGCCCCTGCCCTTCCTCAACCGGAGCATATCTTGCCCTCTTATCCTCACACGCATGCGCTCGATCTGGTTGAAACCCATTTTGGCGAAAAGGTCGCTGACCCGTACCGTTGGCTTGAAAATGACGTGCGGACCGATGCTGAGGTCGCAGCGTGGGTGACGAAGGAGAATTTGGTCACTCAAGCCTACCTCGATGGCCTGCCCGCCCGCGCAGTTTTTGCCGAACGGATGAAGACACTGTTCAACTTCGAACGCTACGGCGTCCCCCGCAAGGCCGGGTCCCGCTATTTCTATACCCACAATGACGGCCTTCAGAACCAGTCCGTGCTGTTCGTCCGGGACGGCTTTGACGCAAAGGGCCGCACATTGATTGACCCCAATAGCTGGGCGAAGGACGGCGCAACCGCGCTCGCCGAATGGACACCGAGCGATGACGGCGCGCATTTACTTTACGCGGTTCAAGATGGCGGCACCGATTGGCGGACATTGCATGTGATCGACGTCGCGACGGGCAAGTTGCTCAGCGATGAAATCAAATGGGTCAAATTCTCGGGCCTCGCTTGGCTGAAAGACAACAGTGGATTTTTCTATTCCCGTTTTGCCGAACCGGCCAAGGGCGAAGCGTTCCAGTCGCTCAACATCAATCATACGGTCTATTTTCATAAGCTGGGCACCGCGCAATCCGCAGATGTCAAAATTTACGCCACGCCCGATCATCCCAAATACGGCCACACAGCGCAGGTTACCGACGACGGGAAATATCTGCTGATCACGTCATCGCAAGGGACGGATGATCGCTATGAACTGCACGTCGGCGCGCTTGATCGCAAACAGTTGAAGCTCAAACCATTGGTAACTGGCCTCGACTATGATTGGCAGTTGGCCGGGTCAGTCGGATCAACATTCTACTTCCTGACCACCAAGGATGCCCCACGTTCCAAGCTTGTAACGCTCGATGTCAGCAAAATATCCGCGAAACCCCGCGAGATCGTGGGGCAAACTCCCGAAACATTGGTGGGGGCCTCGCTCGTCGGGGAAAGGATGATCCTTGCCTATCTCGGAGACGCAAAATCCGCAGCAGAACTCCGCACACTCGACGGGAAATTAGTCGGTCCGATCACTCTCCCCGACATTGGCACAGCGGCAGGCTTTGGCGGTAAGGGCGGAGATGCCGAAACCTTTTACAGCTTCTCCAGTTTCGCGACGCCGCCGACGGTGTACCGGTTCAACACTGCAACCGAAAAGGCCGATGTTTTCGCGCAACCGGCCGTCGCGTTTGACCCGGCGGACTATGTGACCGAGCAAAAGTTTTACGTGTCGAAGGATGGCACCAACGTGCCGATGTTCATCGTCCGCAAGAAAACCACCGGGCTAGGGGCGCCGACCCTGCTCTATGGCTACGGCGGGTTCAACATTTCGGTGACGCCGGGGTTCAGCGCCGCGCGGCTCGCGTGGATTGAGCAAGGCGGCGTGCTGGCAGTCGCGAACTTGCGCGGTGGCGGCGAATACGGGAAGGCGTGGCATGACGCCGGCAGGCTTTTCAACAAGCAAAATGTGTTCGATGATTTCATCGCGGCAGGTGAATATCTGATCAGTTCTGGCGTGTCTGCCAAGGGTAAACTTGCGGCACAGGGCGGTTCCAATGGGGGACTTCTGGTCGGCGCGGTGGTCAACCAGCGGCCTGATCTGTTCGCAGCCGCACTCCCGGCGGTGGGCGTCATGGACATGCTCCGTTTCAACCTCTTTACCGCTGGCAGGTATTGGGTCGACGACTACGGCGACCCCGGCAAGGAAGCAGATTTCAAACTGTTGCGCAGCTATTCGCCCTATCACAACATCCACGAAGGCGCAGATTACCCCGCGATCATGATCACCACAGCGGATACGGATGACCGGGTGGTGCCGGGCCATAGCTTCAAATATGCCGCCGCGCTTCAGGCCGCCAAGGTCGGTGACAGACCCCATCTCATCCGTATCGAAACCCGCGCGGGACACGGCAGCGGCAAGCCAACCGACAAGATTATCGCCGAAGCTGCTGACGAATGGGCCTTTATCGCGAAGTGGACCGGGTTGAAGGTCACAGCGCCCTAAAGTGTTACGATTTCCGTGAAAATCGCCCCAACATAGAAATGGCGGCTGATGTTGCCATCAGCCGCCACTATGTCCGCTTCACTCTGTTCCGTCTTGCGACTTTGCGTTGATCCACAGGGCATTTTCGGGAGACTTCCAAAATCCGTTTCGGCTTCAGCTTTCGCCCCGGCTTCACAACATTTCTTTCATCACCCTGCCGCTGACCGGTTTTCTGCGTTTCCTTACGGTCTCACAAATCCCGTTTCACCGGCATGTTGCTAGGAAATTTTCGTCCGTTGCCTTCAGAGCCTTTCCTTGGCTACCATTAGAAAGTCTCATGCATCGCTGAGTCGGTCCAGCAAAAAACGCTGCCCTCGCCCTGTGGATAACGAGGATAACGGGGGCAATTATGCGGGCTTCACTGACTTCATTTTTTCCGCATATCCGGCCCGCACCATTTTCTCCATTTGATCGAACAGAGCGTCCGGATCGCTCCGGCGCAGCGCCGCGATCTGCGCTTCCGCCCCGCGCGCGAAGATGAATTCTCGCTTTCCCGCTGCGAGCGCATCCATCATCGCGTCGACCGCCTCATCGACCGAATAGCCCGCTTCGATCACGCCGTCGCTAACCCCGCGTGCGGAACCATCCGCTGTTAGGGCGTTGCGCGAGACGTTGGTTTTGATCGAGCCGGGCGCAATCACCTGAACCTGAATGCCCAGATGCGCGGTTTCGCATCGGAGCGAATCGCAATAGCCGATCAAACCGTGTTTGGCCGCGCTATAGGCGCTGCGCATGGGCACGCCGACAATCCCCGCCACGCTGGAGATAGCAACGATCCGTCCGCCGCCCGCCGCCACCATCTTGGGCAACAGCGCCTGGGTGAGGGCGATTGGCGCGAGCAGATCAATCGCGATGATTTTCTCATACACCGCGAAGGAAGATTCGAGCGCAAGTGACCGCTGGGAGATGCCCGCATTGTTCACCAGCGCTTCAATCCGTCCCGCCCAAGCCCATGCCTTTTCCACCAGAGCTGGCAATGCCGCAAAATCCGTCACGTCGAACGGCAGGGTCAGGCAGCGATCCGCTCCACATGTTGCCGCGACTCGTTCGAGCTCCGCGACGTTGCGGCCAGACAGGATCAATCGAGCGCCTTGGTCGGCGAGCTTTTGTGCCAGCCCTTCGCCGATGCCGGATGACGCCCCGGTGATCCACCAGCACTGATTTGCAAACATGTTCATTCTCCTCTTCACTCTCCTTAACACGAGCATTGACGTCAACGTCAATTTGCAGAATGATCGCGCAAAGAGGATGAGGAACTCAGCGATGAAAAAGTTCAGCACGTTAGGGGCTGTCTCCAGCCTACTCGCACTCGCGGCATGTGGCCCGGGCGGACTCGGCAAGAAAACGGAAAAGGAAATCGCGGAAACCGCTTTCCCGGAAAAAGTGCTGTTCGGGGATACACATCTTCACACGTCAAATTCGTCAGATGCCTTTGCGTTCGGTGTGCTCCTTGGGCCGGAAGATGCGCTGCGGTTCGCGCGCGGCGAAGAAGTCACCGCGACATCGGGGATCAAGGCCAAGCTCGACCGACCGCTGGATTTTATTGTCATCTCGGATCACTCGGACGGGCTTGCAACGCTCAAGACG
>JBJOLA010000204.1:0-8530 GCA_046045815.1 Pseudomonadota bacterium | reverse complement strand
TCGCGATGACATTGCCGGTCAGAGCCCCGTAAACTGAACTGTCATAAGCGGTGATATTGACCTTGGCATTCTGCCCGAGACGGATAGCCGCGATATCTTTCGGATTGACCAGTGTTTCGATGATGAGGCTTTCGCCCGACGGAACAATCTCAACGAGCGGGCTGCCCGGTGAAACCGACCCGCCACGGGTTGCCACGAGCACACGGTTTATCTTTCCGGCGATGGGAGCCGTGACAAGTGTGCGCTTCATCCTGTCCGCGAGTGCGGGGATCGCACTGCGACGTGCGTTAAGTTCGGCTTGGCTCGCAGCAAGTTCGGTGCCCGCGCGCGAACGCCAATCCTGAATCTGTTGGCCACGGGCGGCGATTGCTTCGGAGATACTCGCTTGAGCACGGGACAATGCGGCGGCGGCGGCGGCGGCTTCTCCAGCCGATGTGGCGGCGGCGGTTTCGACCTGAACGAGGGACATTTGCGGTTCAATGCCGCGTTCGACAAGGGGGCGGATCATCGCTGCTTGTGACCGCGCGGAGCTGGCTGCCGCTTGACGCGCGGAAAGCATGGCACGTGCTTCGACAACTGACCGCTCGGCTTGCGAAATGCGTGCGCTGGCTGCGTCGGAAATGCTGGCGAGTTCGGCCATTTGCGCCCGGTAAAGTGCGCGTTCGATGTCAACTTGGCTGCTCACATTGCTATCGGCGATCAACGGAAAGGATGGCGCGTGGCCCGTCACTTCCGCTTTTAATCGTTCAACTTTCGCAAACAAGGACGCGATCGTGGCGTTGCTACTGCTAAATTCAGACCCGCTGAGGGTTTGGTCCAGCCGAACAAGGGCAGCGCCTGCAGGCACTTGTTGCCCGGTTTTGACGAATATCTCATCGACGATACCGCCTTCAAGATTTGACACAACTTGCAGCTGCGAACTCGGGATAACACGCCCCATGCCGCGCACAGATTTGTCCAGCTCGGTCAAGCTCGCCCAAATCAGGGCGACGACAAAAAAGCCCAGTATCAGCCAGAGCATCAAGCTCGAGGTCAGACGGGGACGCACCCGGCTTTCGATCACTTCGATTTCAGTATCGTCCATGATTATACCGCCTGTTTGCCGGAAAGCTGCTGAATGACACCGTCTCGAGGGCCGTCGGCGATGATCTTGCCTTGATCGAGCAAGATGATGCGCGTGACCAGCCTCAGAAGCGGTAAGCGGTGCGTGATCAGGAGTACGGTCCGGTCCTTCAGTTCGCCTTCCAGCCGCTCCAACAGGCCCTGCTCGGTCTGGTTGTCCATCGCGCTCGACGGCTCATCGAGGATCAGCACTGACGGTTTGCCAGCAAGCGCCCGTGCCAGACCGATGGATTGCCGCTGACCGCCCGAGAGACTCTCGCCGCGATCCGCCAGCACCAGATCATAACCATTGGCAACGCGGCCCATAAAATCATGCGTTCCCGAAATCTGCGCAGCACGGAGGAGCTCACCATCATCAACATGGGGGCGATCAAGCTGGATGTTTTCGCGGACCGTTCCCGATAGCAGGACCGTATCCTGCATCACACTGCCAATATGCTTGCGCAGGCTGAGCGCATCGAGCTGGCGGACTTCGGTGCCGTCAATCATCACGAGCCCTTCGCTCGGCGGATAAAGGCCTAATATCATCCGGGCGATAGTGGATTTGCCAGAGCCCACCCGGCCCAGCAAGGCGACTTTTTCACCCGGCGCAATTTTGAAGCTCACCCCGTCGAGCGCCTTTTCAGTGGCGGCAGGATAGCTGAACGTGACGTCCTTGAATTCAATACCGCCGGCCACTTTGTCAAGCTTGAGCGCGTTTTGCCCCGCCCCTTCGATGGGTGTTTCCATAAGGTTGTTCAGCTGTCGATATGCCGTCCGCGTGGCGTTGAGCCGGGACAGCAGACTGGCGATTTGCGAAAGGGGTGCCACCGCCCGTCCCGACAGGATGGAACAGGCAACCAGGCCGCCCATCGTCAAATCCTGCGCATTGATCATGCCGACACCGGCCACAACGACCGCCGCATAGGCGATTTGCTGACCGGTGCCTGCCACGGTCACGCTGATGTTGGCCACCAATCGCTGGATGAGCGATGTGCGCGAATGATGATCCACAGCGTCGTTCCAGCGGCGCTTGAGCAGCGGCCCCGCGCTCACACTCTTCACCATTTCTAATCCGCCAATAGCCTCGACCAGCACAGACTGTTTCAGCATCGCCTGGCTCATGCTTTTAGCGGACAAGCGGTCTAGCGTTGGCTCGGTCATCAACCCGACAATGACAACGACCGGGATCAGGGCAATCGGCACCATCACCAGCCATCCGCCGAGCATCGCCATCACAATCAGCGTGATGATGATGAAGGGCACGTCTACCACGGCTGTAAGCGTCGCGGAGGCAAAGAAATCCCTCAGCGTCTCTAGCTCCCGCATCATGCTGGCCAACCCACCAGTGGAACCACGCCGCTGATCCAGCCGCAGCGCCAACAGCTGTGAAAACACGCTGTCGCCAATATCACTGTCAATATCTGCGCCTGCGATATCAACGAAATAAGCGCGCAGAATCTTGAGGATGAAATCAAATATCAACATGATCCCAAGCCCGATTGTCAGCGCAATCAATGAACTTATGGCGTTGTTGGGAATGATCCGGTTATACACCGTCATCGTGAACAGCGACGACACCAGTGCAAACAGATTGATCATCACTGCCGCTACCGCAACCTTGACATAAACCGACCGGTTCGCCCGGATTGGCTCCATCAGCCAGTCGGCAAAGCGCGGCGGACGGCCTTCTACGAGGGAAGCATCATTCATCGAAAAGCCCTTGATTTGGCTGGTTGTATCGCAAGCGCCTCTAGCAACTGCCCCGAGCGCGCGAGCAATATGTAACGTGCTGTGTCATATTCGCTGAGCACCCGGATGTAGCTGGCGGCGGCATCAAAGAAGCGGTCTTCTGCATCGAGCACATCGAATAAACTGCCCCGCGACACGCGAAACCGTTCCACTACGGCGTCTCTCGTTTTGCGCGCCGCAATGTAATTGACAGCATAAGCGGCCATCATATTGCGCATGACAGAAACATCGGTCCAGGCGATATTGGCTTCCCGAACGGCCTCATCCTCGATCGCAGATGCCCGCGCAGTTGCAACATCGGCACGGGCACGGGCTTGAGCGGATCGCGCCGCTCCCGGACCAAATAGTCTTTGACGCACAGACACACGTGCGCGCACGTCATAATCATCACGACCAACCTCGAGCAGGCCGTATCGCCCAGCATCAAGCCCCGCTGAGATATTGGGCAAAGTGTCTGATCGTGCGGCGCGGGCGTCGGCGCGCGCGGCCAGCGCTTGAGCCTTTGCCGAAGCAACGACAGGCGATTGGCTTGCGCGCTTTGCAACCAAATCCTGACTTTGGGGCGCGAGGCCAGGCGCGGGCGCGCGGTGAAAGGGGCTTTCCGGCACGGCCTTGAAGATTTCGACGTAGCGCGCTTGAGCATTACCGAGCGCACGGTGAAACTGGGCCAGCCTCAATTCCGCCGATGCTATCGATGAATCAACCCGTGCGCGGTCTACCGGTGCGGAAACGCCCGCCCGGATGCGGGTATCGACGGCGCTGCGCAGTTCTTGCTGGTTGATCACATAGGTCCGGCCAAGGCGAGACAATTGGCCGTACCCGAATACATCATACCAGGCGCCAATCGCACGCAGTGCCACGCCGGCCGCTGCATTATCAGAATCGGCTGCCGCCGCTTCGATCCGCGCTGAGGCTGCCTCAATCCGGTGAGATGAGGCCCCAAAATCAAAGAGCGTCTGCTGCACGCTTGCTGTCGCATCCACCCGCCCCGTTGGCCGTGATCTTTCAATGATCAGATTCGGATCGCTGGAAAATTTTCGCGAGATCGTCTGGTTCGCGTTGATCCCCAGATCAATCGTGGGAAACAGTGCCGACCGTGCCTCACGCTTTGCCGCATCCGCGACGTCTTCCTGAGCGCGGCCAACCGCGACGGCTGGATTAGCATCCACCGCACGCGCAATCGCGCTCTGAAAAACGTCTCGCGACACCGCATCATCGGCAAGCGACAATATCGGATCACCCGCAGCCGAGACTGACATCGGCTCCCGCGTGGGGGCGGGCATCAGTTCGGTGACATCGACCGGCGCGACTTCTCCCGCGGCCGCACTACCCGATTCCGGGGTGTTTGCCAGCGCGGACCCGATCTTTGAGACGTCGACTGGCACGACGACGTCAGTTTCTGCAACCGCAACCGGCGTCACCACCGTCGGCGTGGTGACATCGGCTTGCAGTTCGGAAGCGATCGGCGCTGCAGTTTTGCCAATTTCGAAAACAGGGGCAGGCGTTGCTACGGCGACTTCTCTGTCTCGAAAAAAGAGCTGGACCTCCGGTTCCTCGCCCGGAAGAACCCCACCCTCTGGTGCAGCCATGACGGCTATTGGCGTCGCCGAAGCGCTTCTGGCGTTCGTATCGTCAACTTCAGGAGTCAAAGGAACAGACGTGGCCGCAGGCTCAGTGGTCATCGTCGCGCCGGGTGCTCCGCCAGCGAGCGCAATCGCAACCCAGCGGAAAAGCATTATGCGCACATGAAGCCCCCTAAGTCCCCTTAAAAATCGTGACGCAACCCGGCCTTGTTAACCATGTTTGCGCCTATTGGTTTGTGTGATGCGCATCAAGTGAAATCTGCACACAGCCCGGCGGGCGCAACCAGCTTTGCAATAGCGGAAGGATCGCCGCCCTTTGCCCCCGCTCTTTCGCCTGACAACGCCCCCGGCATGGCCGCGTCAGGGCTAGCTCGGAAGTGGCTGCCACGGTACCCGAATGACCCTCGTGGCGCTGGTTCAGGCCCTAAAACGGCTCCACGCGCGTGTTGGCAGTTTTGCGTGGGTTTCAAAACGCTCCCCCATCTTTCCTCGTTTTCCGGCCGTCGGCGTGATTGTGCATGTCGATGTCGGGATAGTGGCAATCGCCGTTTGCGCTTTTGCCGACCACCACGAACACGCAGTCCGTGGTGCTTTCGTTGATCAGGCAGTGGCCATTTTCTTCGCCCTTGGGGAAACTGGCGCAGTCTCCGGCGCGCATCGGGTGGCGGCCATTGTCATCGACGAGTACAGCCTCGCCGGAGATCATCACGAGGAATTCATCTTCATCCTCATGCCAGTGGCGCTGGGCAGACCAGGCCCCGGGTTTCAGCACGACATGGCTCACGCCGAAATCCGTCAAACCCGATGCGGGCGAGAGGCGGCGATACCAGCGGTCCTGCACCTCGCCTGCGTAGAGTGGCGGATATCCAGTGGCATTGGTCTGGGGGATATTGGCGAGGTTGAGCTTGGGCAACGGGCTTCTCCTTTGCATCTGGCGCGGGCTGAGGCTAGGCGTCTGGCATGACAGACGCAATCACAACCGATACCCTCTCCCTCGCCAAAGCCCTGATCGCCGCGCCAAGCGTCACGCCCGCCACCGGGGCCGTGTTCGACGTGCTGGAAGCCGCACTCACACCACTCGGCTTTGACGTCCACCGCTTCCTCTCAGGCGAAGCGCCAGAAGGTCCGGTAGAAAATCTGTTCGCCACGCGCGGGACCGGTGATGGCAGGCACTTCGCGTTTGCGGGCCATCTCGACGTGGTGCCTCCCGGTGAAGGCTGGCTGAGCGATCCGTTCACACCTGAGGAGCGCGGCGGCTTGCTCTACGGTCGCGGTGCGGTCGATATGAAGGGCAGCATCGCCGCATTTGTCGCCGCGATCCCTGCGACCAACAAAGGCCGGATCAGCCTGATCATCACCGGCGATGAGGAGGGCCCCGCCCTCTACGGCACCCGCGCGCTGATCGACTATATGCGCGCGCAGGATATGGTGCCCGATCTCTGCCTTGTGGGTGAGCCGACCTCGGTCAACCGGCTCGGTGATATGGTCAAGATCGGGCGACGCGGGTCGCTCTATTTCTGGATCACCGTGCCCGGCACACAGGGCCATGTCGCTTACCCCCATCTCGCAGACAATCCCGTGCCCAAGCTGGTGCGCGCGTTGGCCGCGATTGACGCGCTGGTGCTCGATAGCGGGACCGATTGGTTTCAGGCATCGAACATTGAGTTCACCGATCTGGAGGTGGGCAATAACGCGACCAACGTGATCCCGGGCGTCGCGAAGGCGCGGCTCTCAATCCGGTTCAATGATCTCCACACCGGCGCGGGCCTGGTTGAGCGGATCACGGCGCTGGTGAAGGAACATGCGCCGCAGGCTGACGTGAAATACCGGATTTCGGGCGAGCCATTCCTGACCCCGCCGGGTGATTTCAGCGCGATGATTTCTGACGCGATCAAGGCCGTGACCGGGATCGAGACCGAACTCTCAACAACCGGCGGCACATCCGACGCGCGGTTCCTCAAGGCGCTGTGCCCAGTTGCAGAGTTCGGCCTGAACAATGGGACGATGCACAAGCTGGATGAGGCTGTCGCAGTGGCGGACCTTGAGATGCTTACCTTGATCTACGCCGACGTCATCCGCCGCGCGCTTGGTTAGGGCGTTGCGCTGTCGACGGGTATGACATTGGTTCCCCCACCACCGCTTATGGTGAGGAGGGCCTGAGAACCCTGAAAATCGGAAAACCGGAAATCACCGCATTCTCCTGAGAATCACGTAAAGCGCCCCTGCCCCGCCGTGACGTGGGTGGGCATTGCGCACCGCAGCAATCTTTCCCGCATGCCCCGACGACGCGATCCAATCCGATATCGACGCGCGGATCACACCGCGACTTGTGGGCGGCAGGCGCGGGTTTTCACGCGCGGGCTTTCCTGTGACAAGCAAGATCATCCGCGCACCGTGGAGGATAGCCTGACCCAGCGCCCGGTCCAACAGGCTGTGCGCGCTTGAAAGGCTGTGGCCGTGGAGATCAATCGTCCAATCCGGCGAGACCATACCCTTGGCGAGCCGCTTATCCCAATTGGCATCGAGGGTGTTGGCTGAAGGGTGCGGCCCGCTCTTACCGTCATCCCGGCGAAGGCCGGGACCCAGACGGGCCGGATGATTGGAAGCTCCGCTGCGCTGTTTGTGCAGGGACTGGGTCCCGGCCTTCGCCGGGATGACGAGCAGAGGCTCAACCTTCTTCCCCGGCATCGGCCGCACCGTCCCGGCAACACGCCCCCAAACGGCGGCTTCTTCAGGGTGCAGGCGTCGGGGCATTCATTAACCGGGCGAGCACGCCTTTGGGCAGGAGCACGAACGCGGTGCCGTGGGCCGCCATGCCGCCCGCCGTCAACCGCGCCGCATCCCCCGCGCCCCAGAATGTATCGAAGCGGTTGCTGCCCTTGATTGCGCCGCCCGTGTCCTGCGCGATCCAGAGCCCGGATGCGTCCGCCCGGTCCATCGATAATAACACAGGCGCGCCGAGTGGCACGAATTGGGGGTCTGCCGCCACGCTTCCGTGCGCCGTCACAGGCTGGTTGAGCGCACCGAGCGGCCCAGCACCCGTCACTTCCTTGAAGAACACCCAGCTCTTATTTTCGCGCATGATCGCTTTGCCTTCTTCGGGATGATCGTGGAGATAGGCAACAATCCCCTGCATCGTCGATTGACCGGGCGCGAGCAGACCGCGATCCTTCATCAGCTTTCCAATGCCGGTATAATCACGCCCGTTCTGGCTATCATAACCGATCCTCATCACGCTGCCATCGGGGAGCCGAAGTCGCCCAGAACCCTGCACCTGCAGGAAGAAAAACTCCGCCGCGTCTGCCGCCCACGCCAACTCCAGCCCGCGTCCGGTGAGCGCGCCGTCTTCAATCGCGCCGCGATCCGCGAAGGGCACAAACGTGCCGCCGCTAACCTTGCCGCGGATTTTCTTGCCCTTCAGTGAGTCTGAGAATTGCCCGAGATCAATTTCCGCGAGTTCGGCGGGCCGCCGGTAAACGGGCACATTAAATTCGGCGCTTTGTTGGCGCGATCCCTTGATCTCAGGTTCATAATATCCGGTGGCGAAGGCTTTGCCGTCACCGACCTGCACCATCTCAAAATTTTCCGAGAAGAAGCTGACGGCGTTGCTATCGGGCCAGCTGGACGCCGCATCGCACGCGAGCTGCCAGTCGCTCGTCTGAGTCAAACCCGACTGATCCCGCCGTTTGAGCAGCGACGGGCAAGTGATCCGGAAAGCTTTGAGCGCCCGCGTTGCGCTCACTGCGTCAAAGGGCAGCGGGCCAGATGGCGGTGCGAGAATGACACCCACGGAGCGCGCAGTCGGGCCGGAACTCGTCGGCACTTCCGCAGGCTTAACCGGGGTTGATGCTTGCGGCCTTGATGCTGTCGGCATGTGCCGGGGGGCGGGCGCATCGACCGATGGGGGAATGAGCCGCCCACTGCACGCCGAAAGTGCGATCAACAGGGCAACGGACAAACCTCGACGCATCGTCACAGAAGCAAGCCTCACGCGGATTCGTCAGTGTCAGTCAAAATCCAATTGGGGTGATCACTACGAACCTCGCGGGTGAACGTCCACGCGTCATGCGTTGGCACAGCGTCGGTGAGCGATC
>JBJOLA010000196.1:0-3016 GCA_046045815.1 Pseudomonadota bacterium | reverse complement strand
CGGGCAACCGTGTGATGGGTCCGCTCCCGTGTCGATCCCCCCGCTCCGTAAGTGACCGACACAAAACGGGGCGCGAGCGGTGCCAAAGTCTGGACGGCGTCCCACAGCGTTTCCTCCATCTTCTCCGTCTTGGGGGGAAAGAATTCGAACGAGATCTCGGCGTCACCTGCCAGATCGGCGTAGAGCGGTGCATCAAGCGCACGGCGGGCTTCTTCAAGCTGCGGGATGGTCATGTTCATTGCGATACAGCCTTCAGACGGGCTTCGGCGCGTTTGCGTCCTACCCAGAGTTTTACGGTGAGCGCGCCGCCCGCCAGTTCGTCCGCCACATCACAGTGCAAACCGGCTGCGGCAAACCAGCTGCCAATCTGATCATCAGAAAAGCCGAGGCGCGCATGAGCGTGGGCATCGCGGAGTTCTTCCCGGTCATGCGGCGCGAAATCCACGATCAGCAACCGACCGTCTGATGCCAGCACGCGGGCGAGTTCCATGACCGCAGCCTCCGGTGCAGGTAGATAGTGGAGCACCTGGTGCAAGATGATTGTGTCTGCCGTTTCGTCCGCAATCGGCAAACGGCTGATATCGCCCTGTCTCAACTCAAGCTTGCTTGCATCAATGCTGCCAAGCTTTGCCCGAGCAAGGCGCAACATTTCGGGGCTGCGATCAATCCCCAACGCATGATCCGCGCGCGGACCGAACAGTTCGATCATCCGCCCGGTGCCCGTACCGATATCAACCAGACGGCCAATTTCGCGATCCCCAAGCGTGCGACGCATGGCGGCTTCTACTTCAGATTCGGCGATATGAAGTGAACGAATCGCATCCCATTCATCAGCATGGGCCGCGAAGTATCGTTCTGCAGAAAGGGCGCGATCTGCGCGCACGGCGGCCAAACGTGCACTATCTGCGACGGCCCAATGATCGCTTTCCTCCTCACGTTGCCAAACATCGATAGCCTGAAACAGAGGCCGCGTCCGTTCTACATGCCCGGGTCCGAGGAACACCCAGCTACCTTCTTTCCGGCGGCGTGCGATCCCCGCGTCACACAAAATCTTAACGTGTCGCGACACGCGCGGCTGACTTTGCCCCAAAACCTGCGCTAATTCGCCAACTGAGAGCTCCATCGTGCGCAAAAGAGCGACGATTCGCAGCCGTGTGGGATCAGCCAGCGCACGGAATATTTCGAGAGAAGCACTCATAAGATATTCATATAAAGAATTCCTTATATGTGGTCAATCTCTTAGAGACGCCGAAAGACACACGCTTTTCTGCGGGATAGACATGCCATTTCCTGCCCCAAAAAAACCCCATTGCAATGGGGGACATGAACCGTTAGTGCGACTCCTCGCCGGTCCGAGGGGGTGAAAAGCCTTTCGCGCTGACCGCCGCTTTGTTGACCTAACGGGAGGGATTACCCCATGAAGAAGTTTGTTGTACTTTCACTTATCGCCGCCACCTCGCTTGGCCTCGCTGCTTGCAGCAAGCCAGCTGAAACCGCAAACGCTGCAGACGCCATGGCGACTGAAGCTGTTGCTGGTGCAGAAAACGCTGCTGACGCATCGATGAATGCTGCTGACGTTGCAACCGATGCAGCTAATGCTGCTGGCGCTGCTGCTGCTGTTGCAGGCAATGCTGCTGACGCTGCTGGCGCAATGGCCAGCAACGCTGTTGATGCTGGTGCAGACGCTGCAAAGAGCGCTGTCGATGCTGCTGCGGACGCTGCGAAGAAGTAAGCCATTTTGGCCTTCGGGCTAGAACCGGTATAGAGAAGGGCTGCATCCGCAAGGATGTGGCCCTTTCTTTTTGTGACCTGCCTGCCTGACTGGAGCGTGTGCAATGAAGTGCAATTTGACATTCCTGGCACTGATTTCATTGTCAGTGGCGGCCTGTGGTGGCTCTCCCAATGATCCCGGCGTCGGCGGGGTGACCAAGGCGGAGGCCGAGGCGCTTAACGAGGCCGCCGCAAAGCTCGACGAAGCCACACCCCCGCCACGGCTCGATCTGCCAGCAGAAGACAGCGGCCCCGCAAAGACAGCCCCAAAATAGAAAAGGGGCCGGAAAGTCTCCCTTCCAGCCCCAAATCTTTGGCGTACAAGACGTCCGGGCTTAGAAGCCCATATCGCCCATGCCACCCATGCCGCCCATGCCGCCGCCGGGCATGCCGCCCATGCCGCCAGCTTTGTCTTCTGGTGCATCAGAGATAGCCGCTTCAGTTGTGATCAACAGACCCGCAACCGATGCCGCATCCTGAAGTGCTGTGCGAACGACCTTGGTTGGATCGATCACGCCAGCCTTGACGAGGTTTTCATACACATCGGTTGACGCGTTGAAGCCCTGCTTTTCGTCATTTTCACGTAGGAGATTGCCCGAAACGACTGCACCGTCAAAACCAGCATTCGCCGCGATCTGACGGAGTGGTGCAACAATCGCCTTGCGGACGATGTCGATGCCGCGGGTCTGGTCATCATTGATGCCCTTCATGCCGTTCAGTGCCTTCGTGGCATAAAGAAGCGCAGTACCGCCACCGGGGACGATGCCTTCTTCAACCGCAGCGCGTGTTGCATGAAGTGCATCATCAACGCGGTCCTTGCGTTCTTTGACTTCCACTTCGGTCGAACCACCAACCTTGATCACGGCAACGCCACCAGCAAGCTTGGCAAGGCGCTCTTGAAGCTTTTCCTTGTCATAGTCAGATGTGGTGTTTTCAATCTGCGCCCGGATCGCTTCAACGCGGCCCTTGATCGCTTTCTTGTCACCAGCACCGTCGACGATGGTGGTGTTGTCCTTGTCGATCGTGACGCGCTTGGCCGAACCGAGCATCGCGAGCGTGACGGTTTCAAGCTTGATGCCAAGGTCTTCAGAGATCATTTCGCCCTTGGTCAGGATCGCAATATCTTCAAGCATCGCCTTGCGACGATCACCAAAGCCAGGCGCCTTGACCGCAGCAACCTTGAGGCCGCCGCGCAGCTTGTTGACGACAAGCGTTGCGAGAGCTTCGCCTTCAATGTCTTCCGCGA
>JBJOLA010000083.1:0-3852 GCA_046045815.1 Pseudomonadota bacterium | reverse complement strand
GGGCTTGTTTGGCTATGCTTTTGCCGAAGTTGTGCCGGATTTCCAGCGTGACAAGGAAACCAAGACCATGAGCCTGACGCTCAAGGTCGCGGATGCACCGCGTGTATATGTTGAGGCGATCAACATCAACGGCAACACGGTGACGCAGGACAAGGTGGTCCGGCGCGAATTCCGCTTGGCCGAAGGTGACGCGTTCAACAGCTTCCAGGTCAAACGTTCGTCGGACCGGATTCAATCGCTTGGCTATTTCCAGGAGAAGCTGGAAATTGAGCAAAAGCCCGGATCTGCGCCCGATCGCATCATCCTCGAAGCCAATGTCGAAGAGAAATCGACCGGGGAACTCCAGCTGTCGGCAGGTTTTTCCAGCCTTGAAAAGTTCATTCTCAACGCGTCGATCCGTCAGCGCAATTTTCGCGGCAAGGGTCAGGAACTGCGCGCCAGCGTCAATTATTCAACTTATTCAAAGTCGCTGGAGCTGGGCTTCACCGAGCCCTATCTGTTTGACAAGAATATCGCGCTGGGCGGGGACATCTTTCGGCGGGACTATAACAGCTTCAATTTCAACGGCAGTCAGCGTCAAACCACCTATCAGCAGCTGACGACAGGGTTTCAGTTTCGGGTGGGTGTGCCACTCACTGAATTCTGGTCATTGGCAGGGCGTGCTGGCGTGAGCGTTGATAATGTGACGCTTGATCCGACACGCTTCTATTTCAATGGGCTCTGTGACCCACTTCTGGCAGGCCGATATCTGTGCGACTCGATTGGCAAGCGGACGACATCGTCAATTGGTTACAGTTTGGTTTTTGACAATCTCAACAATCGTATCCGGCCGAGCGCAGGCCAACGTATGGTGCTCAGTCAAGATTTTGCCGGACTCGGCGGCAGCGTAAAATATGTTCGCACTCGCTTGGATGCGACGAAATATTGGAAGCCGTTTGGCAACTTCATTTTTTCCGTGGGTGTCGAAGCCGGATTTATCAAAGCGTTCGGCTCCAGCCGCGGCGTGGGTATCGACAAGGTCCGGCTGACGGATCGTTTCTTCCTGGGCGAGCCCGAAATGCGCGGCTTTGATATTCGGGGCGTTGGGCCGCGGGTAAAAAGATTCCAATATGATACAACGAGCGGGAAGCTGATCACGGACATCAATTCTGTGAGCGACGATGCCCTTGGCGGCCGCGCTTATTACAAGAGTCGGGCTGAGCTTGAAATTCCGCTCGGTACGGGTGCCAAGGAATTGGGGATTCGACCGTCGATCTTCCTTGATATCGGCTCGGTGTTTGGCGTTACTTCGCCCACTCTTACGACGCTGGCCAATTTCAGAGACACTGCCGATGGCGTCATCAAAGCCCAGTGCCGGGACACGACAACTGGTACGACCGTGTTGACGCCAATTGGCACCGCATGCGCCAATGGAACCTCGCCACTTCAGCCTTTTGAAGAGCAGTTCTTAGGCGATTCTTGGAAGCCGCGCCTTTCCGTTGGCTTCGGCTTCAATTGGAAATCACCCTTTGGTCCGTTCAGGATTGATATAGCCAAGGCTCTGTTAAAGCAGCCAGGCGACACCACAAAATTGTTCACATTCAACGTAGGAACCCAATTCTAATGAAAACTTTTGTCAAAGCCGCTCTCCTTGCCGCTGCACCCATCGCGGTGATCTCGGCGCTCCCAACGGTCGCGTCCGCGCAGGTTGTTTCGAACGTCGCCGTCGCTAACCTTGAAGATGCTGTTCAGAAATCGAATGCGTTCGTGCTTGCGATCAATCAGATCAAGATCACATACAAGCCGCAGATTGATGCGTTTGAAGCGCGTTCCAAAGTTCTGAATGCTGAGCTTGCGCCGCTGGTGACTGCGTTCCAAGCCGCGCAAAGGGCCCCCAATCCGGTCCAGTCTGCGCTGCAGGCACAATATACCGCGATCCAGACGAAGCAACAAAGTGCTCAAAAGGAACTTCAGGGCCTTTCCGCGCCATTCGGTCGTGCGCAGGCTTATGCCGAAGAGCAAATTGTCGCCAAGATTGATGGCGCGCTGAAAGCCGCAATGGTCGCCAAGAAGGTGACGATGGTGGTTTCGCCGCAAGCAACTGTTTCGTATCAACCCTCAGCTGACATCACTGCGGACGTGGTGACGCAGCTCAATGCGCTGGTGACGACGGTGGGCATCACGCCGCCCGCGGGTTGGCAGCCCGGCGGTCAGGGCGGCGGTGCTGCACCGGCAGCCGCAGCACCAACATCGCCAACGGCACCAAAGCCGCAGGGCCGTTAATCCTTCGATGACAGACAGCGCCGCCCCAATCGGACCGCTCGATATTCGGGCGGTTATGGCGGCATTGCCGCACCGTTACCCGATGTTGTTGGTTGATCGGGTCATCGAACTGGTGCCCGATCAATCCATCCACGCGATCAAAGCCGTCAGCATGAATGAGCAATATTTTCAGGGGCATTTCCCCGGAAGGCCGATCATGCCTGGCGTCTTGATCGTGGAGGCGTTGGCGCAGGCGGCTGGCATATTGGCAGTCGAGTCGTTCGGCCTCGCGGGCAGCGGCAAGCTTGTTTACTTCATGGCAATTGAGGGTGCGAAGTTCCGCGCCCCCGTTGAGCCGGGCTGCTTGCTCAACCTCGAAGTAGAGTTCGTGCAAAAGCGATCATCTGTGTGTAAATTTGCCGGGCGCGCGCTGGTTGACGGAAAAATGGCAGCAGAAGCCAGTTTTACTGCAATGATTGCCGATCCGCCCGCCTGACAGGCTTGCGCAAATGCATTGCAGTCGCTAACGGCCCCTCTTCGCATCCCGGCTGGTCGGAAACCAGCCACATTCCGGAGCTTTATTTGTGAAAAAAGACATCCATCCCGAATACCATATGATCAACGTTCAGATGACCGATGGCACGCAGTTTCAGACGCGCTCAACATGGGGCAAGGAAGGCGATCTGATGACGCTGGACATTGATCCCCTTGCACATCCGGCCTGGACCGGCGGCAAAGGCGCGATGCTTGATGCTGGTGGTCAGGTTGCACGCTTCAACAAGCGTTTCGGCGGGCTCACCCTCAAGAAGGCCTGATCAGCGGCGCTTTGCCAGCTTTTCATATTCAGCAAACAGAGTTTCGAAGTGGCGGTCAATCGTCGGTGCGTCTTTGGCGCGCCGTTCGGTTGCCCGCCGCATTTCGTTCTGATCACGGGACAAGAGTCGCCCAATCGCATCAGCTGCGGACTGTCCGTCGCCTGAACGGTAGAGCTCGCCCGTTTGCGGCGTCGCAAGATCTGAGGCGCCGCCTTCATCCGGGACAATCAGGGGCAGTCCTGATGCCACCGCTTCTGCAGCAACCAGCCCGAAGGTCTCGGCCTCGCAGCCGTGGATCAGCGCATCGCCGCTTGCGAGGACATTAGCGAGCAAGTCCCGATCGCGCGTTGGTGCCAGCAAATGGACGTGCGGATTGCCGCCGATATGGCGGAGCAACTTGGCGCGTTCACGGCCATCGCCGACCAGAATCAAGCCAATTGGCCTGTCATTGCCCGCAGAAAGGCAGGCATCAATCACCATCGGCCAGCGCTTCTCGGCACTATGCCTGCCGACGCCGAGCAACAGGGTTGCACTTTCCGGCAACTCGCAACGCGCCAACAAATCCCGACGAAGCTCTAGGTCACGGCGCTTTGGCGAAAATATGCCTGGATCAACACCCATCGGGATCGTCGTGACATTGGCGACACCGCCTGCGCGGAGCCTTCCCGTCAAATTTTCGTTGGCGCTGACCACGCGTTCAAATTGTTCGCCGAGATTGCGGAGATGTTTCCAGAACCGGTCAAAGCGTTTGTCGATTGTCTCTCGGCTGCTGAATTTCCCAAACCAGCGGTAAGCA
>JBJOLA010000031.1:0-6497 GCA_046045815.1 Pseudomonadota bacterium | reverse complement strand
CCTTCGGCTTCATCATCGCGGGTGCGACAATCCGCAGCGTACCCACGACGCCCGACGAACATTATTTCGAAGCGCTGGAGCGGGCGATGAAGTTCACTGTGCCCCGCCCAAGTGTCCTCGTCGTCAACTATCCGTCGAACCCCACAGCGGAAACCGTTGACGTCAGCTTCTATGAACGGTTGGTGGCTTGGGCGCGCGAGAATAAGGTCTGGGTAATCAGCGATCTGGCGTATTCAGAGCTTTATTATGACGGCGTGCCAACCGCTTCGATCCTGCAGGTCAAAGGCGCAAAGGATGTGGCGGTCGAATTCACCTCGCTCAGCAAGACCTTCTCGATGGCGGGCTGGAGAATTGGCTTCGCGGTGGGCAATGCACATCTGATCGCGGCGATGACACGGGTTAAATCTTATCTCGATTACGGGGCATTCACACCGATTCAAGCCGCCGCCTGCGCTGCGCTCAACGGCCCGCAGGATATCGTTGCGGCGAACCGAGAGCTTTACATGAAACGCCGTGATGTGCTGGTTGAAAGCTTTGGCCGCGCTGGTTGGGATATTCCTGCCCCGCGCGCCAGCATGTTCGCCTGGGCACCGCTCCCGCCTGCTCTGGCGCATTTGGGATCACTGGAATTTACCAAGCAACTCCTTCAGCATGCCGGTGTCGCGGTGGCACCCGGCGTGGGTTACGGCGAAGAGGGTGAAGGATATGTCCGCATCGCGATGGTCGAAAACGAACAGCGGCTCCGCCAAGCCGCGCGCAATGTGAAGAAATATCTCACCAGCATGGGCGTCAACGCGGGAGCGGCAAAGGCGGGGTAGAGCAATGCGCCTTTCCGAATTCTCATGGTCGAACAGCTTCCGCGTGCGCTGGTCAGAAACCGATGCGCAAGGGGTGGTTTTTAACGCGCGCTATCTGGACTATGCCGATATTGCGATCACCGAATATTGGCGCGCTGCCGGGCTACGCCAAGGGCATCCCGAAGAGGCCCTGGAATTCCACGTCGCCCGCGCGACGGTCAACTTTCGCAAGCCAATCAAACCAGAAGAAATGCTGAGCGTCACCGCGCGTACCACCAAATTTGGGCGCACGAGCATGACCTATCAGGTAGCCATCTTTGGGAACGGCGGCGATGATGATCTGCGGGCGGATGTGGAGCTGGTCTATGTCCATGTTGATCTCGCCACGCATCAGTCAACCCCGTTTCCCAGCTGGCTGCCGGAGAAAATTGCGGCCTTCGACGCACGGGCATGACGCTGCGCCGGGCCTTGACGGGCGGCGCGCTTTCCCTCTGCGGATTGCTGATCCTGCTGTGGGTCATCACGATCCCACCGTTGATGCCGAGTTACAACCGGGTGAAAGCGGCTTGGAAGCCAAGCGAGTCCTGGCTGTATGACCGCAACCATCAGCTGATCGACAGCCAGCGGGTGAACTTCGCGGCGCGGCGGCTTGGCTGGGTGCCGCTTGCAGGTATCGCGCCGGTACTGACCGAGACGGTGATCGCGTCGGAGGACCGACGCTTCCGTTCGCACGGCGGGATCGATTGGCTGGCGGTGGGCAGTGCGGCGCGGGCGCGGCTTTCAGGGGAACGTTCACGCGGGGCGAGCACGATTTCGATGCAGGTTGCGGCGTTCCTAGCGCCGGGATTGGCGACACCGGGATCGCGAAGTTGGCGGGACAAGTTTCGCCAGATGCGCGCGGCACAGGCGCTGGAAGATGCTTGGTCCAAAGATCAAATCTTGGAGGCCTATTTCAACCTTGCCCCCTATCACGGCGAGGCGCAGGGCATCGGCGCTGCTGCGCTTTCGCTGTTCGGGAAAACGCCCGCAACGCTCGGCGCAGAGGATGCGCTGCTGATTGCTGCGCTTCTGCCCGATCCTAACGCGTCTGGAGAGGCAGTGGCCGCCCGCGCTTGCCATATGGCCCCAACGCGCTGTGCGGCCCTTCACAGTGCTGCTGCAGCGATGATGGGCAGCGCACGCACGCTGGCGCTTGATCCCGGGCTTGCCCCGCACCTCGCGGTGAAACTCCTCACCCAGCCGGGGATGAAGGTGGAAACCACGCTCGACAGGGATATCCAGAGCTTAGCCGCCCGAGCGCTCCGCCGGCAATTGCTCGGGCTGGGTATCAGCCGCGCAAGGGACGGTGCCGTGATCGTTGTCGACAATGCTTCGGGCGATGTGCTGGCCTATGTCGGCGGGGTGGGCGGGGGATCGACGGCGGCATCAGTAGACGGGGCCGACGCTTACCGACAGGCGGGCTCCACGCTCAAACCTTTTCTCTACGGGCAAGTGCTGGAAAAAGGCTGGCTCACCCCGGCCTCAATCCTGGATGATAGCCCGGTCCAGCTCGATACCGCGTCGGGCCTTTATGTCCCGCAGAATTATGATCATGAATTCAAAGGGCCAGTGTCGGTGCGAACGGCGCTGGCCGGATCGCTCAACGTGCCTGCCGTGCGGACGTTGGTGATCGCGGGAACCGAGGCGTTCCGCGATCGGCTTTGGGATAGCGGCTATCACGGCCTGACGGAGGACGGCCAGTTTTATGGCTTCTCGCTGGCACTGGGATCGGCGGAGGTGACATTGCTTGAACAGGCGGCGGCCTATCGCGCGCTGGCACTCGGCGGGGGCTGGTCGCCGCTGCGGATCAGGACGAGTGATCCCAAGGTCATGCGACGGTCGGTGATGTCTCCTCAGGCCGCGTGGCTGGTGGGCGATATCCTGTCCGATCCCGCGGCCCGCGCGACGACTTTTGGCCTCAACAGCGCGCTCAAGCTCCCTTTCTGGGCAGCGGTCAAAACCGGCACGTCAAAGGCGATGCGCGACAATTGGTGCGTCGGTTACTCGGATCGCTACACAGTCGCGGTGTGGGTCGGCAATTTGGAAGGGGACAGTATGAAGGCGGTCTCGGGCACCAGCGGTGCGGCTCCGGTGTGGCGCGACGTGATGATGGCGCTCCACGCTCGCGCTCCCGGTAAAGCGCCGCCCATGCCGGGCGGGATCGAAACCCGCACGATCAGCTTTGCGGCGGGAACCGAACCGCCCCGCCGTGAATATTTCCTGAGCGGCACCGGGCAGCAGACCCAGATTGCCGCGCCTGCCGCGTCGCGTCGCCCGCGCATCACCAACCCGGTGGGTGGCAGCGTCTACGCGCTTGATCCCGATATTCCGATCAACCGCCAGCGCATGGGTGTCGCGGTGACGGGGGAGGTGACGGGGCACAGGCTCGTGCTTGATCGGCGCGATCTCGGCGATGCAGCCAGCGCGCCGCTGCTGCTCGCCGGGCCGGGCGTGCATCTGCTGGCGCTGGTTGATCCTTCCGGGCGCGTGGTAGACCGGGCGCGCTTTACGGTGCGATAGAACGGCTCCGCCCGAGCCAATAGGCAAGGCTTGTGCACACGGCAAACGCCACCAAAGCCGTGATCGGCATACTGGCATCCAGCGTCACAGGCTGCGGGCCAAACCAATTGTAAAGCTGAAGGATGAACAGCAGCGCAGAGGCGACGGGCAATGCCGCGCTCACCTTCACGGGCTTGGTTGCGCCAACATATATCCAGATCGATCCGATGATCAGCGCCAGCTCCAACGGCATTTCGATCAGCGGATGATTCCATAACGCCAACCCGAATTTGGGCGCGCCGCCTGCAATGCTCATGTCAGGCCCATGAACCAGTACATCAAGCACCCAGTGAGATAGCACAACCGCCCCTCCAATCAGGCCTGCCGTCCAGTCCTTGAGCCACGCCTTCAGGACCAGCGCAAACGCCGCCGCCCAAGCGAGGCTGCCCACCAAACTGTGCGTGATTGGCATATCATACAGATCCATCCCGTTCATCGCCGTAAAGCCCGGCGCGATCCGCATATGCTCCACGCCTGCAAGCACGAACGAAAAGAAGCCAATATCAACCAGCTGTGCGGCCACGAACAACGTCCCCAGTCTAGGTGCTTTGGGGTGCGCAGCAGCGACGAATGCCGCGCTGTAGTGGCCGATGAACATCTGTGTCTCCCTGTTGCCGCTTGTGGCGGGCAAGCTATAGCAATGACAGTGAGTTTCAAGGAGAAACCAAGGTGCAGATCATGATTGCCGGGGCCAGCGGCTTGGTGGGAACATCGGTGGCGCGGCTGCTCGCGGATCGGCATCCGGTTTTAATCGGCAGGCGGGACGTAGCCGGGGCAGGGGAGCCGCTTGTCGGTCCGCCAGCCGAATGGCCGTCCCTGATCGCCCGCCATCCGGTTGACGTCGCGATTTGCACGCTCGGGACAACGATCAGGATCGCCGGATCGCAACAAGCCTTCGCGGCGGTGGACAGGGACCTTGTGATTGGCTTTGCAAAAGCTGTGCGAAAGGCCGGGGCACGGCAGTTCATGATGATTTCTTCAGTCGGCGCCAGCGCAGAATCACGCAATTTCTATCTGCGCACCAAGGGAGAAGCAGAGGCGGGCGTGACGGCGCTCGGCTTTGAACGCGTTGATATTTTTCGACCCGGATTGCTGCGGGGAGATCGCGGCGGCGCACCACGGTTCGGAGAAAGGATCGGTATCGCCCTCAGCCCGATCACCGATTTGCTCACGCCGTTCGTGCTCGATCAATACCGATCGATTGCCGCAGCGGATGTCGCTGCGGCAATGGCGCAGTTGGTTGGGGCCGGGGAGGGCGGTGTCTTTGTCCACCACAACCGGGAAATTATGACGGGGTGTGGCTTATCCATTTCAAAATCAAGCCACCCTAAGCCTTTGGCCCCTTCGAACTGACCATACCCGGCGCGATGAAACCCATTGTCGGCGGCGCGGGCTTATAGGCGTCGCTCTTCAACGTCGCCTGGATGCTGTCATATTCCTTCTCCATCTCAGGCGTGACGGACGCGCGCGTTTCCTTCAGCGCGGAATTGAAATGCGCCATCGTGACTTTTTTGGCGTCGAGCGAGTCTCGTAGCGCCGCAAGGCCCGCTCGGCGGCTCAAATCCTCCAGATCGGCTCCGGTGAATTTCTCCGTTCGTCCCGCAAGCGCATCAAGATCAACATCTTTGGCCAGCGGCATCGCCTTGGTGTGGATTTTGAGGATATGGAGACGTCCCGCTTGATCGGGCACCGTGACATAGATCAACTCATCTAGGCGGCCGGGGCGGAGCAGTGCGGGGTCAATCAACGTCGGCCGATTGGTGGCCCCGATCACGACAACGGACTGGAGGTCTTCAATCCCGTCCATTTCCGCAAGGATCGTGTTGACGACCCGCTCGGTCACCTGCGGCTCACCGGAATTGCCACCGCCGCGCGCGGGAACGAGGCTGTCCATTTCGTCAATGAAGATCACGCACGGTGCCACTTGGCGCGCTCGTGAGAACAGCCGAGTGATTTGCTGTTCACTCTCACCGTACCATTTGGACAGGAGATCAGAGGAGCGGACCGAGATGAAATTCGCTTCCGCCTCGCGCGCTACTGCCTTGGCGAGCAGGGTCTTGCCGGTGCCAGGCGGACCGTAGAGCAAGAATCCCTTTGCCGGGCGGATACCGAGACGCCGGAACGCCTCTGGGTTTTTTAGCGGCAGTTCGACGCCTTCCTTAAGCTTCAACTGCGCCGCGCCGAGCCCACCCACGTCAGACCAGCGGACATCAGGCATTTGCACCATAACCTCGCGCATCGCGGAGGGCTGGACGCGCTTGATCGCAGCCAAAAAATCGTCCCGCGTCACTGATAAAGTGTCGAGCACTTCGGCGGGAATTGAGGAGGTTTCGAGATCAAGCTTGGGCAGGATACGTCGCACCGCCTCAATCGCCGCCTCGCGGGTCAGTGCCGCCAGATCGGCCCCGACGAAGCCATAAGTGGTCCGCGCCAGTTCATCGAGATCAACGCCCTCAGCCAGCGGCATGCCGCGCGTATGGATACCCATGATTTCCCGGCGACCGCGAATATCGGGCACGCCGATCACGATTTCCCGGTCAAAGCGGCCGGGTCTGCGCAGCGCTTCGTCAATCGCGTCGGGGCGATTGGTGGCGGCGATCACGATCAAATTGGCGCGGGATTCTAGGCCGTCCATCAACGTCAGCAATTGCGCGACGAGGCGCTTCTCCGCCTCACCGCTCACCTGTCCGCGCTTGGGGGCAATTGAGTCAATTTCGTCGATGAAGACGATGCTCGGCGCGGCCTTGCTGGCCTTCTCAAAAACTTCGCGCAGCTTTTTCTCGCTCTCCCCGTACGCTGAGCCCATGATTTCTGGGCCATTGATCAGGAAGAATTCAGCGGAGCTTTCGTTCGCCACGGCGCGGGCAAGGCGCGTCTTACCGGTGCCCGGTGGCCCGTGGAGCAAAACACCTCGGGGCGGATCGACGCCCAGTCGTTCAAACAGTTCGGGATAGCGCAGCGGCAATTCCACCATCTCCCGCAGCTGATCAATCGTATCGCCCATCCCGCCGATATCGTCATAGGTCACGTCGGCGCGGCGGGCGTCCATCGGTGCTTCATATTCCGAACGGAGCTCGACTTCGGTGTTCGCGTCAATATGGA
>JBJOLA010000272.1:0-3909 GCA_046045815.1 Pseudomonadota bacterium | reverse complement strand
GTCAGTGCGCAACATCTGAAAGGCCGGATGCTTGCCGATGAGCTGACACTGCCTACCTCCTTTGATTTTGGCAGCGAAGCGCCGTTTGCGGCCTATGAAGTCAGTATTTCCACTGCACGGGGATTGGCTTTGCGGGTAGATTTGATCGTCAGCCAGTTGGCGGAGTGGCCCGGATGGCGGTTGATCACGCTCCATTCCGGGGCGGCGGCCCACCGGATGGGGCAAAGTCTGGACCGGGCAGGGAGCACGCGCGCGGCGGTTGGCGTTGCGGCGATGCTCGCCCATGAGATCAAGAACCCGCTGTCGGGCATTCGTGGGGCAGCGCAATTATTAGAGGGGCGCGCAGACGAGAGCGACAAGCAGATGACCCGGCTCATCCGCACCGAAGTCGACAGGATCGCAGCGCTGGTCGATCAGATGGAAGGCTTTACCGACACACGGCCAATCATCGCCGCGCCAGATAATATCCATGAGATCATTGATCACGCCCGCTCAGTGGCCGTGAATGGATTCGGTTCGGCGCTAAGAATTGTCGATGCTTATGATCCGTCCTTGCCGCCGGTGCTCGTCCACCGCGACTCCATGGTCCAGATTTTGATCAATCTCCTCAAGAATGCCGCGGAGACGGCCAGCGCGGGAGAGGTCCGCACAGTCCGTCTGACAACAGCCTATCGGCACGGAGTTTCGGTTTCAACGTCTGGGCGCGGCACGAAAATATCGCTGCCGATTGAGGTGTGCGTGATCGATGATGGCCCCGGTGCGCCGCCAGAGATTGCTGATGCTTTGTTCGAGCCGTTCGTCTCCTCCAAGCGATCCGGGCGCGGGCTCGGCTTGTCGCTCGTTGAAAAGCTGATGCGCGATATGGGCGGGATCATTCAATATGAGCGCGCTGGGTCGCCCGAAAAGACGATTTTCCGTCTGTTGTTGCCACGTGCCGAAGGGAAGAAATGATGACAGGCGGCCGGGTTCTGGTGGTCGACGATGATGCTGCAATTCGCACCGTCGTGTCCGAAGCATTGCGACGCGATGGCCATGAGGTGGCCGCAGCGGCGTCAGTCGCGGAACAGGGCAGATTGCTCGAGAGTTTTGCGCCCGATGTCCTGATCACGGACGTGATGCTGCCAGATGGCAACGGACTGGACGCGGTGCCAGATATTCTTGCCCGGCGGCCCAATCTGCCGATCATTGTCATCTCGGCACAGAATACGCTTTCCACAGCTGTCCGCGCAACGGAGCAAGGGGCGTTTGAATATCTGCCGAAACCGTTTGATCTCGATGAACTGTGTCGCGCTGTGCGAGACGGTTTGCGACGGACGCACGGTGCGCGGGGCCCAGCCGCAGCGTCGGACGACAATGGAGGTCTGCCGCTCATTGGCCGATCAGCTGCGATGCAAGAGGTTTACCGGACGATTGCCCGGGTTGTACCCAATGATCTGTCTGTCCTCATTCTGGGTGAGTCGGGCACGGGTAAGGAGCTTGTAGCGCGCGCTATCCATGATCTTGGCGCGCGCAAGGCCAAGCCCTTTATCGCGGTCAACATGGCCGCAATCCCGCGCGACCTGATCGAGGCAGAGTTATTTGGGCACGAACGAGGAGCGTTTACAGGGGCGGCTGCACGTGTTTCAGGCCGGTTTGAACAAGCGGCGGGAGGCACGTTGTTCCTGGACGAAATTGGCGACATGCCGATGGAGGCGCAAACCCGCCTGCTCCGGGTGTTGCAGTCAGGCGAGTTCACCACTGTGGGCGGCAATCGTCCGATCCGGGCTGACGTGCGCATTATCGCCGCTACGCACAAGAATTTGCCCGATCTTATCGGTGCGGGCGCTTTTCGGGAGGACCTCTACTACCGCCTCAATGTGATCCCCATCACCTTGCCGCCGCTCCGCCAGCGCGGAGACGATGTCGCCCTGCTCGCGCATCATTTTCTGGAACTGGCGGCGCAGGAAGGCCTGCCGCGCAAACAGCTTGATACGAGTGGCAGTGCTCGACTGGTTCAACATGATTGGCCCGGCAATGTGCGCGAGCTCGAAAACCTAATGCGCCGGCTCGCGGTCCTGTCGCGTCATGACGTCATTTCTGCCTCGTTGGTCGAACAGCAGCTCGATCTGGCGACCGACGGCGCGACGCAATCTCCCGAAATGCGGTTTGCCGATGAAAGCCTTGGCCTGGCGATGGAGCAATATCTTGGCCAGTATTTCGCAAGTTTTGGTGGGGAACTGCCACCGGACGGCCTCCATCACCGGCTGACCGAGACGGTTGAGAGACCGCTGCTCCGCACAACGATGATCGCCGTGCGGGGCAATCAGATCAGGGCAGCCAAGCTCCTGGGCATCAATCGGAACACCTTGCGTAAGCGGTTGAGCGACCTCGGCATCGATCCTTCCTATGGCCGGACAGCCAAAAACTGAAGCGTGGCTCAAATGCGACAGTCTGTGTTGAATATGTCACTCTGATGTAGTATTGATGCAACAATGCAGGGTTTGCCCACCGGTGCCTTTGAGCAATGGCCGCGCAAAATCGCGGTTGTCATTCGCAGGCGGCGGTGGCTCCCGAGGGTTGAGCTGGCCGTTTTCCTGATCCTGTTGCTGGCGAGCATTGTCACTTACCTCATCTTATCGCGTGGCCAGCCCGGCCAGCAGCTCTTGACGCCGCCGTTCGTCGCCGTGTTGCTGGTGGGTAATCTCATCCCGGCGATTGGTTTGATCGTGCTGCTTGGCAGGCGGATCGCAAAGGCGAAGGCGGCCAAGTCTCCAATGGGGGGCAGTGGACGATTGCATGTCCGGCTCGTGGCTTTATTTTCGATGATTGCGAGCATCCCGGTGCTCATGATGGTTATCTTTGCGTCGCTGCTGTTCCAGTACGGCGTCGAATTCTGGTATTCTGATCGTGCGCGGACGATGTTTGAGAACGCCAATACGATGGCGCAGACCTTCTACGCGGAAAAGCAGGGGCGGATCGTCAAGGAAACCGAGCTGATGGCCAGCGATCTGGCGTTCAACCTTCAAGTCGCGCCGATTGATAGCAAAGGCTTCAACGAAAATTTTGCTTATCAGGTTTATATGCGGGAATTGTCTGAAGCCGCAATCGTGCGGTTTACGCCGAAAAATGGCTCTCAGTCGCTTGCTCTGGTTAATCCTTACGACAGGCCGACCGATAATTGGGTCCCAAAATCCGTCGTCTCGCAACTACGGGCGACGAAACATACCGTGTTTCAGGACGGCGGCGGTCGGATGCAGGCGATCACGCCGCTGCCCGGCAATCCGGATGTTTACGTCTATGCAGCGCGGGTGAGCGATCCCCAAACGTTGGCGCAGACCAAGCGGTTTTCGCTAGTACTCAAAAATTATGATGACCTCGTCCAACGGTCTCGGCGGCTTCAATTGCAATTTAACGCAGCGTTGCTGGCAGTAACGCTGCTGATCGTCGGCCTCGCCGTTTGGGTGGCGCTCAATGTGGCTGACCGTCTGGTTAAGCCTGTCGGGGAGCTTGTGGACGCTGCGCGCCGTGTCACCGCCGGTGACCTGAGCGCGCGTGTCGCGAGCACAGGATCACGCGACGAAGTGGGACTGTTGACCAACGCATTTAACCGGATGACGGGGCGATTAGAAGCGCAACGCCGCGAGCTCGTCGAAGCATCAGACCTGATTGACCGGCGTCGCGCTTTCATCGAGGCTGTGCTAACCGGCGTGACCGCAGGTGTGATCGCCATATCCGAAGACGGCGTGGTGCGAATCATGAACCGGTCTGCGATGGATTTGCTTGAAACCGACAATGCGGCAGGCAAGCACCTTGCCGATTTCGCGCCAGAGCTTGATGCCCTCGTTAAAGCGCGGGAGCGTGAGGCGATTGTACAATTGCCGGGCGCTGGCGAAACCATGACGCTTGCGGTGAAGGTGAGCCAAGACGAAA
>JBJOLA010000383.1:0-3789 GCA_046045815.1 Pseudomonadota bacterium | reverse complement strand
GCGCACGGGCGGCGGAGTTTCTGGTACTCAAGCCACTAGATGGGACGGCGGCCTTGGCCGGAAATGGCGTCACCTTGGGTTTCAAGGCGGCAGATCGTTCGTCAGTTGACGCCTTTCATGCAGCTGGGTTGGCGGCGGGTGGAGTAGATGAAGGCGCGCCCGGCCCACGGGGCGCGGTGCCCCATGCGTACGGCGCCTATCTGCGCGATCCCGATGGCAACAAGATCTGCGCCTATTGCTTCAAGCCGCCAGCTTAGCCACGCCATAATCCGCAACCACGATATTCCGCTCGGTCGCGATTGCTCGGAGATGCAGGCGATCCTCTTCCTGCCAGATGTGCGTCTCAATCGTGTCGCCGGGAAAGACGGGCGCTGTGAAACGAAGCGCAATTTCGCGCAATCGCGCGGCATCGCCCTCTGTGCAGGCGTGGATCACCGCACGTGCGATGAGCCCCATCGTGGAAAGGCCGTGCAGGATCGGGCGATCATGCCCCGCCTGTCGCGCCGTGATCGGATCAATGTGGAGCGGGTTGCGATCTCCAGACAGACGGTATGTTGCAGCCTGCGCGCGTGACGTGGGCAGCGTCACGGCATAATCGGGATTGCGCGATGGAACTTCAGGTAGTGGCTTGCCGGGAAAATCGCGCGCCCCGCCAAAGCCACCGCCACCGCGCACGACCCAGGTTTCGATTGCCTCCGCCACCAGCTCACCGCCGGGGTTCTTGAGCGTTTTCATCGCCCGGATCATCGCTGCTTTGCCCAGCCCTTTGTCGGCCAGATCAGTGACGCGGGTTTCACCCAGCATGATGCCCGCTGGATCGAGTGGCTGGTGCAGCGTCAGCCGCTGTTCGCCGTGCAGGATGTTGAGCCAGTCGAGACCGGTTTTCGGGTCCATCGGCCAAAAGCCCGCCGTGCCGAGTACCAGCGCCATTGTTGGCAATGCCTGTAAACCGCGCTCATACAGGAAATGCGTCTCATCGATTTCGCTGCTCAGCCCGGCGCCGACGCCCAGTGCGTAAAGAATGGCATCGCGCGGATCATAATCATCGCGCGCGTCTGGAATGGTGTAATTCAGCAGTGTAACGCGATCGAGTGGCTTCATTTCCGGTCAAATGCGCGGCGAAACGCTCTGATCGAATCAGCCTCAGCCCGTTCCACAATTTTGGTACCTGCGGCCATCTTGAACCCGTGAAAGCAGCCGGGATAGACGATGACCTCGGTAGGGATGCCTGTTTTGACAAGGCGCGCGGCATAAGCCAGGCATTCATCGACGAACAGGTCAAGCGAACCCACAGCGATATAGGCCGGTGGCAGACCGGACAGGTCGGTCGCACGGGCAGCAGATGCGTAGGGCGAACGCTCGCCCTTGTTCATATATTGAGCTCGGCAGTAAATGCTGCTCTGCCGCGTCCAGACGAATTCCCCTGTGAATGGGTTGGCGTTTTTTGCTGATGGCAGACGGTCTTCCAGACGCGGTTGCTCAAGATGCTGGAACGCGATGTGGTATTTCCCACGATCCCGCGCCATGAGGCTAAGGCATGCCGCCATCGCACCGCCTGCGCTTTCGCCGCTGACGGCAATGCGCTGAGGATCTATGCCCAGCACATCGGCTTGCTCATGCATCCAGCGCAGGGCTGCGTACGCATCGTCCATTGGTCCTGGGAATGGCGTTTCGGGCGCAAGGCGATAATCCACCGAGACAATGACGCAGCCCAGGTCATGTGCCCAGCGCATCAATTGAGGCTTGTTCATTTCGGGCACGCCGAGCACATGCCCGCCGCCGTGAAAATGCAGGATCGCGGGTGCATTGCTGGCCGATGTTGCGGGCTGGATTAACAAGCAACGGATCATTCGCCCCCCCTCGCCTGAGGGAATCTGAACGTCCTGAGATCGCACTGGCAGGTCGGGAAGCGGGCGAGCTGCCAGCATCGCTGGAATCGCGGCGCGGATCATCGGCAAACTCTCGTCCGACAGGATCATCGGCGGAAAGCTGTCGATCAGCGGGAGCAATTCCGGATCGACCAGGTAGCGCGTGCTCATTTTCTTAGTTTCCGATCATCAAGTCCCAAGCTGCGGCCAATGATTTCCTTCATGATCTCAGACGTGCCACCAAAGATCCGGCTGATGCGCGCATCCTGATACATTCTGCAAATGCGATATTCCTCCATATAGCCTGCCCCGCCGTGCAATTGCACACAGGCATCGACAACCCGTGCTTCAAGCTCACTGGTCAGCAGCTTGGCCGCCGCCGCATCCTCAGCGGTCAAGTCACCCGTGTTCAGCAGCAGCACACACTGGTCGATATAGCATTGCAAAGCGTCCAGTTCGGCCTTCATTTCAGCCATCTTGAAACGGCTGTTCTGGAATGTGCCAATGGGCTGTCCAAAAGCCTTGCGCTCCTTCACATAGTCGAGCGTGATATCGAACGCGGTCTGCGCCGTTGCCTGAAAAATGATTGCGGCAACCAAGCGCTCCTGCGCGAGGAAGCGGGCGAGATATTTGAAGCCCATCGTCGGTTCGCCCAGAACATTGGCCTTGGGCACCTTGACATCATTGAAGAAAAGCTCGGCTGTATCCTGCGCCTTCAGCCCCATCTTCTTGAGCTTGCGACCCCGTTCAAAACCTTCCATGCCGCGCTCGACAAGGAACAACCCGAGACCGTGACTGGAATTTGGGTCTGTTCGTGCGGCGACCACCACGACATCAGCAAGAATGCCGTTGGAGATATAGGTTTTGGAGCCGTTCAGCAGCCAATGATCACCCTTGTCTTCGGCATGGGATTTCATGCCCGCCAAATCGCTGCCCGTGCCGGGTTCCGTCATCGCAACCGCAAGGATTTTCTCGCCGCTAACAATGCCGGGCATCAGCCGCGCTCGTTGCTCGTCACTACCCAGCTTGGCGACGTAAGGCGCAACCAGATCGCTATGAAGGTGGATATAGAAACCGAGGTCACCGTGCCGGGCGTTTTCTTCCATGATAATCTGTTCAAAGCGGAAATCTTCAATGCCTAAGCCGCCATATTGTTCGTCTGCCCAAGTGCAGAGCAGCCCGTTCGCACCCGCTTTCGTAAACGCCTCGCGATCGACAATCCCGGCCTCGTGCCAACGTTCGACATTCGGCCAGATTTCGGCCTGCATAAATTTGCGAACCGAATCTCGAAATTGGTCATGCTCAAGTTCAAAAGTTACGCGGCGCATGTTTGTCCTTCTTGATAAAATAGCATTACCCGTTGATCGCCCGTATCCGCCATCGCAGCCCGTTATCAACACCTATCGGCGGGAAGGGACTGTCCGTGCTTGGCTCTGCGGGAAATCCTGCTCACGAACGAGGGGTTAAATGCCCTCTTGGCGGGTCGGCGGGTTGGATGAACGCGACGATGATGAATGGCTGGACACACCTCAAATGTGTTGCATAAAGGCAACAAAATTGAAGCAAAAGGAAAAATTCCTCTGATTGCAGAAGTCGCAATTGCCCTCCCTCCTTTGGATAGGTGTGGGCAGGCGGCGATGTAAGTCAATCACGCTTTACGAAACCTTGTAAGTCTGGCTGCGCGTCATTGCGTCGGCCTCTGCTTCAGGGATGATGAAATCGGGCAGCCGATAAACGGCGCTTAATCTAAGGTTCTATAGGGAGGTGTTTGAATGAAACGTATCAAAACTCGCAACATGTTGTTTGCAACAACGGTGCTTTCCATGGGGATGGCGATTGCCACGCCCGCTTTTGCCCAAGCGGCAGCAGATGAAGCGCAGGGTGGCATTGCTGACATTGTCGTCACAGCGCGCAAGACCAG
>JBJOLA010000102.1:0-2635 GCA_046045815.1 Pseudomonadota bacterium | reverse complement strand
GCGGGGATTGCAGTGCTGGGGGACAGACGGCGCAACCGACGCAGCGATCCCGATGATGTGGGCTTCATGCCCTGGCCATTAGTGCTCGTCCTCTCCCTCATCATCGCCGGATTGCTTGCAGCCTTGGCCTTGAAGGCAGCACCTTAGCTCCCGTGCAGCCAGCCCAATTGCGCAGGCAGCGGCACCGCCCCATCCCGGTCGTGAACATGCACACCCGCACCGCGTACGATCTGGCCAATCCTTGTGACAGGACAGGGTAGCGGCGGCAGCGGCAGCGATGATGTAAATAGCAGTTGATAGTCATCCCCCGCAGTAGCCGCCGCCAGCCGCGCGGCACGGCCGTCACCCGCCTCCAATGAAGCCGCCGCAGAAAGCGGCACCGCATCGAGATCTATGATTGCGCTCACGCCACTGGCCTCTGTCATCCGCAGCACATCAAGCAGAAGGCCGTCAGAAATATCCATCATCGCGCTCACCTTGGGGGCGAGCCGCTTGCCCGCCGCCAGTTGTGGCTGCGGTCGGCGATAAGCCTCCAGCAACGCTTCCGGTTCGCTTCGCCCTGCCCGCGCCAATGCCAAACCGAGCCCCGCATCGCCAATCGTGCCGGTAACGAACAGTGCGTCGCCCTCCATTGCCCCTGCGCGAGACGGGACGGCACCAATTGCTTCACCAATCAATGTCATGCCAAGGCTGCGCTCCGTGCCCAAAACCGTATCGCCACCGATCAGCGGCACCCCGAAATGAGCAAGCGCCGCGCCGAGGCCAGCGACGAAAGCAGCGTCCCATCCCGTTTCCGCCAGCGCCGTCTGCCCGACCAAAGTATAGGCCATCACTGCCCCTGCCGGCCGAACGCCTTTGGCCGCAAGATCGGAAAGGTTGACCGCTAGCAGTTTCCACGCGACGCTTTCTGCAGGATCATCGGGCAAAAAATGGACGCCCTCCACTAACATATCATGCGTGATGATCAGCCGTGCCCCGCCAACCTCCAGCAATGCCGCATCATCAAGCAGCCCCCGTGCAGCAGGGTGAGTCACCATCTCTCGCAGCTGCGCGATGAACCCTTTTTCATTCATTTGCCGCTCGGCTCGGCATGCAGGCCGGGGTTAAGGCGCAAGATATTATCAAGAAAGCTGTGCGGCCGCTTCATCAGCGCTTTCTCGAACAGGACGTGCAAGCCAATCGCCTGCGCCGCTTCCCCGACAAAATGGACGCAGTTGCGGCTGCCGAGATCATAACTGCGCCCCGGCATCTCCCTCCATTTGGTAACGACTCCCATCAGCGCCGCATATTGCGCGTCGTTCAAGACAACCGAAAAGCGACGGTGACTGCTCGCGACATAAGCCTGCTTTTCGGTCTCGACGATGCCCTTCACCGATCCCATTAAAATCGCGGGAGTGACTGACGCAGCCGTAAATCCATAGTTGGTATCAACCACAGTTCCATCACCCGTGGTGCCCTTGAGTGTGACGAAAGCATGAGGAAAGCTTGTGCCAAATTCGTGTGCATAGAAGCCCGCAATGACATCGGCGTGCGCGGCTGCCGGACTCAATGTGAGCATCAGCAGCAACGTCACCGCCAGCCTGATCCCTACGATCCGCCCTAACCACTTGCTTTTCCCAATCATGCGCGTTCAATGGCTAGCCTAAGCGAAACACACAAGGGGGAAGCGGCATGGCCAACAGCATTTTCATCACTGGTGGCGGTTCAGGCATCGGTCGCGCCACTGCTCAGCACTTCGCAGCTAAGGGCTGGTTCGTGGGTCTTGCCGATGTCGATGAAGCCGGGATGGCACAAACCGCCGCGCTGCTGCCGCCGCATGCGTCATCATGTCACAAGATGGACGTGCGACGCCGGGATCAGTGGCAATCCGCGCTGGCCGATTTCTGGAGAGCTTCAGGCGGGCGTCTCGATATCTTGTTCAACAATGCCGGGATCGCGCGCGGCGGTCCTTTCGAAGCGGTCACCCCCGAAGATCATGACTTGCTGGTTGATATCAATTTCAAAGGGGTGATGTACGGGGCAGAGGCCGCCTTGCCCTATCTTAAACAAACCCCTGGCAGTTGCCTGCTCAACACCTGCTCAGCGGCAGGCATCCACGGCGCCCCCGGCCTCGCCACCTATGCCGCCACCAAATTCGCGGTGCGCGGCCTGACGGAAAGTCTTGACCTTGAATGGGCAGAACATGGTATCCGAGTCCGGTCAATCATGCCCGGCTTCATTGACACGCCGTTGCTCCATGTCCCCAACGCAGGTTCAAACCAGAGCGCGCGCGAAAGCGTGGTGAGCGCCGGGCTTGAATTCACCCCCGTCGAACAGGTGGCACAAGCCGCCTGGGATGCCGCCCATGGCAACAAAGTTCACACACACGTTGGCAAATCAGCCAAAGAGCTTGCCTTCGCCGTCCGCTGGTTGCCGTGGATGGTGCGGCGGCAATACAAAGCGATGCAGCAGGAGTTTTAGGGTCCGACCAGCCTGCAAAGAAACTGCTGTCCTACACCCCTCCACGCAGGATAAGGTTCACCTTTTACAGGACCCCAAATCAGTGACCACCCTGCCCCGCCTTTCTCTCCAACTTCCTACACATATCACATCCGGATGTGATCGCTGTGATTTGGGAAAGGCCCGGTTTCTGCAA
>JBJOLA010000058.1:0-2568 GCA_046045815.1 Pseudomonadota bacterium | reverse complement strand
TCACGCCCGACGCGCTTGTGCAGGCGTGCAAGCCGTCGTATTTAACCGCAGGACTCTCGTTATGACTGAGGGATCATCGGGGGGCAGGTCAGGCGGTCCAGATCTTTGTGAAACAGCCGCTATTGTATCGCCTTGGGGTGGGGATCGCCTGGTGAGCAGACCTTCATTGGATCGGGCTCTGCAAGATCGCGCGTCGAATTCCGGTGCCAATCTTATTCATGGGGAAGTCGTGTGCGTGGAGGGCGTGGCTGGATGCTGGCGGCTGCATCTTAGCTCTGGCCAAGAGATTGGTGCTTCATTTGTCGTGGATGCGACCGGTCGAGCTCGGCGGATGGCACGCCAGCTCGGCGCAAAGCGAGCGTCTAGGTTTGATCGCCTGATTGCCTATCAGGCGAAATTGCTCTGCGCGTGGGATGCGGAAGCCGAAGCATCCACTTATGTTTTGGCAGATCGTGAAGGTTGGTGGTTCATAGGGCCGCGACATGGGGATGCCACGTCCGCGCTCTTTTTTACCGATAGTGATCTGATCGGACGTACTGGCCTCGGTAAAATTGCTGCGTCCTGGGCCAGAGTCCGCGCTAGTTTGTTCCAACCGGCTTACCTTGCAGAAATCACGGCGCCTCACCTCGCTCACTCCGAAGCACTCGAACAACCCTGGGGCGCGGGCTGGCTGGCGATCGGTGATGCTGCCGCAGCATTCGATCCACTGTCGTCAAGCGGGCTGTATTTTTCGCAGGCGAGCGCCGAATGGGCGTCCCTGGCGATCCTGAGCGGGGACTTTTTGGCCTATGGAGAAGCTGTCTCCGGTTATATCGATGGCTTTCTGGCGTCGCGGCGGCGCGTTTACAATGGCGAGCAACGATTCGCCGATCACGCATTTTGGCAACGCAGGCAACGTGGGACGCACCCGCCGACCGCAGACTTACTGGAGAGGGAACGAATGCAATGAGCTTGGCTGACGTAATTTCGTGCCGGATATATCCGGGTATCGGTATCGCTCGTGTTGGCGACAGCCCTGACGGGTTTTTCATCGGACCAGAGTGCCCCGGCCAAGGCCCTGCGCAGGGATCCATCTTCAAAGATCCCGCCGGGCGGATTTGTCGGCAAGCTGCGCGATTTCGGATCTACGGCTATGACGCGACCGGAAATGTGGTCCAGGAAATCATCGCCTCAACGCCAGGCGTCGTGATCACTTGGCATGTTGAGCTTGCGAACCGGAAAGCCTCTTGGATGAAGTTTGCTGGCGTCATCCAAGGACTACTGAATGATAAAAATCCCGACCCTAAGATGCTCCGGAATGCGTCCGCCGTCGACCGCACAAAGCTCGACATCCTGCCATCGCCGCGCACCATTTCGGGAATAAACCGCGCGGGCCAGCAATATGCCTTCGACGATGGCGTCTTCTTCGATGAAAGCGTCTATTTAGGAGAGCTGCGCACAGATGGGGACGGACGGCTGATGGTTCTAGGTGGCCGCGGAAAGTCGCGGTTCGTCCCCGGCTCTCGACCAATCTCCCACTACGCCAACAATGACGGCTGGCACGATGACACTGCCGATGGCAGGGTCACCGCCACGATCGAGATCGAGGGAAGAACGATCGAGGTCTCGCTGCCATCTTGGGTGATGGTAACGCCGCCTAAGTTCGCGCCCTATATTCGCAACGCCGTGTCGCTTTACGATGTGATGGGCCAGGCGGGCGGCGTTGCCGTGCCGGCTCGCCCTTCTTTTACGTGGGATATTTATCCGCACTTCAAAGCATTTGCAGATCAGCAATGGGTGAACGCGATGGCGCTTCGCGGTCACGGTCCACAACGTAATGCGAACTTTCTCGATTCTCAGACCATCGCGCGATTGGCGGATAACTCCGATACCTTGCGCGACTACCGAACCGGCGTGTTCAAGCGGCTGCGTGATCCCCGGGCTAAATCGAAAGACCAGGCTAATTACAACTATATGCCACTTTTGTCAGGCGATGAGGGTGATGCTACAGTTGGTGCGCCGGAGACGTGGCTTTCACTGCCCACGAGCGTTTATGATCTCATGAAGCAATGGGCCGATGGAGATTTCGACACCGATTGGGTGGGTGAACCTCAGCAGGCTACGACGATTGAGATGATTGGCCTTCAGGAGCAGCCTGCTGCGTTGAACAAAGCTTCACTCGAGTTCTGCGTGGGCGGCCCGTTCTTTCCGGGTATCGAGACTACCTACATCGCGACCGACCCCAATCTATATGCTGAGGCGTTCCGCTTCGACAGTTCGAAGCTGTCGCCCGGCGATATCACGAAGCGCATGGCCTGCCCATGGCAAGCGGATTTTTATGAGTGCGAGATACATTGGTGGCCAGCTCAGCGACCGGACGATGTCCTCGGAGAGCTAACGTTCCAGCAAGCACTTTCGGAGTTTCCGCAGGAGGCGTCCGAGGGGGTTCTGGCGCAGACCGTTACGGAGCGAATTAGGTGGGACCGTGGCGTCGGTGATCACTGGGACAACCCTGAGTCCACCCTGCCGACCGGTGCCCGACCGCCGCGACCCGGCGACAATGCCATGGTTGACATGTGGAAGACATTG
>JBJOLA010000025.1:0-3903 GCA_046045815.1 Pseudomonadota bacterium | reverse complement strand
CGCGCGCGCGGCGAAATGCGCGTCGATATATTGGGGCACATGATGCAGGTCGAGCATGAAGGCCAACTTTTCTCTGATGAGGAGATCGCGGCTTTTATCCGGATGCTGCTGCTTGCCGCTGGTGAAACGACGACGCGCAGCATCGCCAATATGATCGTGCAACTGCTGGAAAATCCCGATGTACTTGAAGAGGTGCGCAACGATCGCACCCTTGTCCCCAAGGCCGTTATGGAAACCATGCGGCGTGATCCGACTGCGGGCGCGCTCGCGCGCATTGCGGCAAAGGATATGGAGATTAATGGAACGCAGGTGGCCAAGGGAACGGCGGTCTTGCTATCCATTGCCGCTGCCAATCGCGATCCCGAAACCTATGAAGACCCAGATAGGCTTTGGCTGAAACGGCCCATGCGCCCCTTGCTCAGCTTTGGCTTCGGCCCGCATATGTGCATGGGAATGCACATGGCGATGGCAGAGATGGAGGTGGCGCTTGACGCGATCCTTAACCTCCCCAACCTGCGCTTTGATCCTGCCTACCCCCACCCAGAAATTCGCGGGTTGAACATGCGTGGGCCTGATGCTGTGCACGTGCTGTGGGATTGATCAATCGCGTCTTGGGGGCGGCCCAAGGACCCGTCCTAGGGGGACAATCAAACTCAACAGGGCGGGCCTTCGATGGCGATAGAGTTAACGTTCGTGCGCTGGCGCATACCGCGTTTCGCTCAGTGTTCGGGAAGCCAACCTTTATCGGCAACTGTTCCCCGTCAGGGCCTTTGATCCAGATTTGAGGTTATGACTTGAACGTTCCCCCGGCAGCGGCCTGTCGGGCGGGCTTAGCTGTTGCTGAGAATGGCGAACCGGATCGACTGCCGCCTTGACCGACCAGAACTCAACTACGTTCAGCGAAACCGCGTTGCTCCTGCCGCAAGTCACGTCAACAAAAACTCCGATGCGCTGATCTTTGGGGTTGCGGAAACTGATGTGGTCGCCAATGCGAAGACATTGCTTCCGCACCTCTGCGTCGTCGTCACTTACGCACAGATGTGATCAACCAAGATGGATTTTCGAGATGGAAACCGTATGACCGACTCTCCCTATGAAACAGCCGCACGCGCGCTCCGCGATGCCTATACAGGCGGTGCGATCCTCCCGATGCGGGACTGGCTTGAGCCGACCGATGCGGCGGGCGCTTATGCAGTGCAGGAAATCAACACGCGATTTTGGGTCGAGAAAGGGCGGCGGATCGTCGGGCGCAAGGCGGGGCTCACCGCGAAGGCAGTCCAGGTGCAGCTCGGCGTTGATCAGCCTGATTTTGGGGTGCTGTTCGCCGATATGGAAATTGCAGACGGTGGGGTGCTCGATCCGGTGCAGTCGCTGCAGCCCAAGGTTGAGGCTGAGATTGCCTTTGTGCTCGCGCATGACCTGCTCGAGCCTGACACGACAGCGGAGATGGTCGCCCAAGCAGTGGCCACCGTTCATGCGGCGATTGAGATCGTCGATAGTCGCATTGCTGACTGGAAAATTACCTTCGCCGATACTGTGGCGGACAATGGTTCATCTGCCTTCTTCGTGCTGGCAGCGGGTGGCTTGCCGCTGGCGGGGCTTGATCTGGAAGGCGCTGCGATGACGATGGAGGTGGGCGGCGAGGTTGTCTCGACGGGGATAGGTGCGGCGGCGTTGGGCAATCCTCTGAACGCTGCCGCATGGCTGGCCCAGACACTTGCCAAGCGCGGCGAACCGTTGAAGGCGGGGGACATTCTGCTGGCCGGAGCCTTGGGGCCGATGATCGCGCTTAATCCGGGTGATCATGTCCGCGCGGTGATCGGCGGTATTGGCGAGGCCAGCTTCACCTATGGGAGTCGCTGACATGACCCATGCCGCAAATGGAAAGATCAAAGTTGCGATTATCGGTTCAGGCAATATTGGCACAGATCTGATGATCAAGATCATGCGCCTGTCTGACACGTTGGAGATGGGCGCGTTCGTTGGGATTGATCCGGAGTCTGATGGTCTTCAGCGGGCGGCGCGAATGGAGGTGCCGATCACGGCGGACGGGATCGATGGACTGATCGCGATGCCGGAGTTCGCCGCTATACAGATTGTCTTCGATGCGACCTCTGCAAGTGCGCATAAGCGGCATAGTGAACTGGTGCTGGCGGCTGGAAAAAGGATGATTGACCTGACGCCCGCCGCCATCGGCCCTTACACGATCCCCCCGGTCAACGGTGATGCCAATCTTGACGCGCCCAATGTCAATATGGTGACCTGCGGTGGGCAGGCGACGATCCCCATCGTCCACGCCGTCAATCGCGTGGCGAAGGTTCACTATGGCGAAATCGTCGCCTCAATTGCGTCGAAGAGCGCAGGCCCCGGCACGCGTGCCAATATCGACGAGTTCACTGAAACGACCAGCCAGGCCATCGTCGATGTCGGCGGCGCGACGCGGGGCAAAGCGATCATCATCCTCAACCCGGCAGAGCCGCCGCTGATCATGCGCGATACGGTTTACTGTCTGTGCGAAGACGGCGACCGGGAGGCAATCACCAAATCAGTTGAGGCTATGGTTGCCGAAGTGCAGAGCTATGTGCCTGGATATCGGCTGAAACAGGTGATCCAGTTTGAGAGCATCGGTTCCAACAAGCCGCTGCATATCCCCGAAATGGGCGGAGACTTTACCGGGCTTAAGGTTAGTGTGTTCCTCGAAGTCGAAGGCGCTGCGCATTATCTGCCTGCCTACGCGGGGAATCTTGATATTATGACATCAGCAGCGCTGAAGACGGCGGAGCGTATCGCGGAAAGAATGAGGGGAGTTTAAGATGAACTTCGACCCCACCACCACCAAGCTCTACATCCAGGACGTCACCCTGCGTGACGGCATGCATGCGATCCGTCATCAGTACGGGATCGAGCATGTGAAGGACATTGCCCGCGCGCTTGACCGGGCGAAGGTTGATGCCATCGAAGTCGCGCACGGTGACGGGCTGCAAGGCTCCAGCTTCAACTACGGTTTTGGCGCGCATACCGATTGGGACTGGATCGGCGCAGTCGCTGAGGTGTTGGAGCATAGCATCCTCACCACTTTGCTCCTCCCCGGCATCGGCACCGTGCATGACCTCAAGCGCGCCTATGATCTGGGCGTCCGCTCGGTCCGCATCGCGGTGCATTGCACGGAGGCGGATGTCGGCAAGCAGCATATCGAAGCCGCCCGCAATCTCGGTATGGACGTTTCAGGCTTCCTGATGATGAGCCATATGTCCGCACCTGAACCACTCGCAAAACAAGCCAAGCTGATGGAGGATTATGGCGCTCATTGCGTCTATGTGACAGACAGCGGCGGCGCGATGAACATGGACGAATATGCAGCGCGGCTGCAGGCCTATGACCGCGTTCTGAAACCCGAAACACAGCGCGGTGTGCATGCACATCACAACCTCAGCCTTGGCGTCGCGAATAGCATCGTCGCCGTTCAAAATGGCGCGATCCGGGTGGACGCGAGCCTTGCCGGAATGGGCGCAGGCGCAGGCAACGCGCCCTTGGAAGTCTTCATCGCCGCCGCCAGTCGCGCGGGCTGGAACCACGGCTGCGATCTCTACACGCTGATGGACGCCGCTGAAGATCTGGTCCGCCCGCTGCAAGACCGCCCCGTCCGCGTCGACCGCGAAACGCTGACGCTGGGCTATGCCGGCGTCTATTCCAGCTTCCTGCGTCACGCCGAAAAAGCCGCGAGCGACCACGGCGTCGATACCCGTGCAATCCTCACCGAAGCAGGCCGCCGCAAGATGGTTGGGGGCCAAGAGGATATGATCGTCGATATTGCGCTCGATATGGTGAAGGGGAGATAGCTATCCGCGGTAATGTTCAGATTTCAGGCCAAGATACCATCACCAAGGGCCGCGGTGTGCTCGA
>JBJOLA010000019.1:0-9810 GCA_046045815.1 Pseudomonadota bacterium | reverse complement strand
CCGGTTTCGGATTGAAGGTTTGCAATGAGCACATGCTTTCGAAAAATGGGCAACGGCAAAAGTAGCTCTTCCTGGCTCGTTGCCTCGTTTCGCGCGTAAGCAGCGCCGAAAAAAACCTTGCCTTTTGCGCGGTCAAGCGCGGCGGTTAGGGCTGCATTGCCAGCAGGATCTCCGGCGTCAGCAAACAATTTGTCATAGAATATCCGCTTGGCCCCAAGCGAAAAAGCCCGATCTATGAATTTGGCATCTTGCGTGCGCGACCACGGATAGCCGCCAAGTTCGTCGGCGCTGTGATTGTCGATACCCGCCACGACGATGCTGCCGTCGGCATCATGGGCCCGCACCATATTTCGTGCGATCATCAAGGCGACATCGAGTGGTTCACCGAATTCGACGTAACCGACCACCAGCGATATGCCGAGCGCCCACGCGAAGATCCGCAATCGCGGATCGCGGTTGCCTTGGGGCTCTGCACGGCGGCGGCGGCGGAAGAAGCGGAACTTCATGCTGCGGCGTTAACGCCTAATTACGAAGATTTGGTAACCATCCCAGTGGGTTGACAATGGGCGACCGCCATTGGCCCGCCAGCCGCACCTATTTTTTCTTCGCCGGGGCCTTCTTTTTGGGCGCTGCTTTCTTCTTTGCCTTGCCCTTGGCAGGGCCCTTGGCGGCACGTTCGTCGATCAGCTGTGCAGCTTCCTCAAGCGTCAACGCCTCGGGCGTCACTGTTTTTGGCAGCGTGGCGTTGGTCGTGCCGTCCGTGACATAAGGGCCGAAGCGCCCTTCCATGACCTTAAGCTCCAGCTCAGTGCGGGGATGCGCACCCAGCACCTTGAGCGGCTCGCGCGCGGCACCGCGCCCGCGCCCGCCGCCTGCCGCCGCCTCAGCCAGTTTGACCACGGCGGCGTTCATGCCGGTTTCGAACACGTCGAGCGTGGTCTGTAGCCGGCCATATTTGCCTTCATGCTGGAGATAGGGGCCGTAGCGCCCGATGCTCGCGGTGATCGGCTTACCCGTTTCAGGATGATCGCCAATCGTGCGCGGCAGGCTCAGCAGCTTCACCGCCCAGTCGAGCCCAAAATCTTCGCTCGGAATATCCTTGGGGATCGAGGCCATTTTTGGCTTTTCGCCGTCGCCGCGCGGCATTTCAACATAGGGGCCAAAACGCCCGGATTTGCGCGTGATATCAACGCCGGTTTCAGGATGCTGACCCATCACTTCGGGGCCGGTATCCGCGCCCGCATCGCCGCCCGGCTGCGCGAATTTGCGGGTGAATTTGCATTCAGGATAGTTGGAGCAGGCAATGAACGCGCCAAATTTTCCGCCGCGCAGCGCGAGTTTTCCCGCTTCGCATTTGGGGCATTGACGCGGATCGCTGCCATCTTCCTTCTCCGGGAACAGATAGGGTGCCAGGAATTTGTCGAGCTCGGCGGAAACTTCTGAAGGCTGCTGCGCCATCACTTCAACGGTTTTGGGTTTGAAATCTTTCCAGAATGCATCAAGCACCGCCTGCCACTGTGCGCGGCCACCCGAAACGTCGTCGAGCTGATCCTCCAGCCCGGCGGTGAAATCATAACTCACATATTTTTCGAAGAAACGTTCGAGGAATGCCGTCACCAACCGCCCACTTTCATTGGCGGTAAAGCGGTTCTTCTCCACACTCACATAGTCGCGGTCTTTGAGCACCTGCAACACTGACGCATAAGTTGACGGGCGACCGATGCCGATCTCTTCCATCTTTTTGACCAGGCTGGCTTCGGAATAGCGTGGCGGTGGCTGGGTGAAATGCTGCTCAGCCTCGACGGATTTCTTGGCGGGCGTATCGCCGTCGCGGAGCATCGGCAGGCGGCGGGCATCCTCATCTTGGCTATCGTCTGCCCCTTCCTCATAGAGCGCGAGATATCCGGGAAAGAGGACAACCTGCCCTGTGGCGCGCAGGCCGGTTTGCCCGGTGCCATCGGCCAGCTCTATCGTGGTGCGTTCAAGACGGGCTGAGGCCATCTGGCTTGCCATCGCGCGCTTCCAGACCAGATCATAGAGGCGTGCATGATCGCCGCTGCCAGCGCTGTTCTGGCCGAAATCGGTCGGGCGGATCGCCTCATGCGCTTCTTGTGCATTCTTGGCCTTGGTCGTGTAAATCCGGGGCTGATCAGGCACATAGCTGGCGTCATAACGGTTCGCGATGGCTCCGCGCGCGGCGGAAATGGCGCTGTGATCCATCTGCACGCCGTCGGTCCGCATATAGGTGATTGCACCGTCTTCATACAGACCCTGCGCCACCCGCATCGTGTGCGACGCTGAGAAGCCAAGCTTGCGTGCCGCCTCCTGCTGAAGCGTTGACGTGGTGAACGGCGGCGGCGGGTTTCGGGTAAGCGGCTTGGTTTCAACCGATGTTACCGAAAAGCGCCCGGATTCAACCGCAGCCTTGGCGGCCAAAGCATCGCCTTCGGCACCAATTGTCAGTCGGTCAATCTTCTCCCCCTTGTGGCGGATCAGGCGCGCGATGAAGCTCACACCGTCATGCTCCATATTGGCGATGACAGACCAATATTCCTGGGGCCGGAAGGCTTCGATTTCACGTTCCCGGTCAACCACCAGCCGCAGCGCGACCGATTGCACCCGGCCCGCCGACTTTGCGCCGGGCAATTTGCGCCACAGCACGGGCGAAAGCGTAAAGCCCACCAGATAATCAAGCGCGCGGCGTGCCCGGTATGCATCAATCAGATCATGATCGAGCTCGCGCGGGGCGGCCATCGCGGCGAGCACGGCCTGCTTGGTGATGGCATTAAATGTCACGCGCTGCACGTTTTTGGGGAGTGCCTTTTTCTTGGCGAGCACTTCCTGAACATGCCAGCTGATCGCTTCGCCTTCGCGGTCAGGATCGGTGGCGAGGATCAGCGTGTCGGCGGTCTTGGCTTCATCGGTGATCGCCTTGAGCTGCTTGGCCTTGTCGGCATATGTATCCCACAGCATCGCGAAGCCGTTCTCGGGATCAACCGAGCCATCCTTGGGTGGCAGATCGCGAACATGGCCAAAGCTCGCGAGAACGCGGTGCCCCGGACCCAGATATTTCTCGATGGTTTTGGCCTTGGCGGGCGATTCGACAACAACAAGCTTCATGACGATCCAAATTTCCTCTCACGCACACACGCGAGGGTGGCGGGCGAGGGACGGTTAAGTCAAGCGCCCGCCTTTGGCAATCAGCGAAGTGCCTCCAGCTGGCGCACGTAGAGGTCCGTGAGCTTGATGCCTGCCGCCAAAGCCTTTTCGCCATAAGCTGCTGGATCAGTCACCTCAAAATCAAATTTGGCCGACATTTCACCAATCGGAGAACCGCCGATCTTGCCGAACCCGCCAAACGCACCGCCCAGCACACTCGCCACCCGGGCCACCTTGGCGACCTTCGATGTCGTTTCCCGGATCGAGGCGAAACTACCGCTTTCATCAATCGGCACTGCCAGGTTGATTTTGGCCATTTTGCCGCTGGTATCCATCAGCGCAAGCTGTGATCCGAATTGCGACATGGCGAGACCCGCCGTCACCTTGATATCTTGAAACAGGCCGCCGCCCGATGATTTGGCAGGTTTAGCAAAATCGACGATGTAGACGACATTCACCACCGGGATTTTGGCGGTCCGCGCGAAATTATATTGGGCGGTGTAGTGGTTCGCCATATTGGTGTCGAACATCCGCATATTGAGTAGCGCATTGTCGGCGCGGCCAAGCTGGGTCGGCCAATAAGCGAGCGCGTCGGCATGATCCTTTTTCTTAAGGGTGACATCCACTTTGCCGCCTTGCGCTTCCTGCTTGGTTTTGCCGTAATATTTGTCCGCAACAAGGCCCGCTGGATCGGCGACGCTGATCCCGTGCGACGCCAACTGTTTTTTGAAATCTTCAAAGATGGCATCGGTTGTGCGCTGATAGTCAGCCGGTGAAAGCCCGGTCAGATAGCCGGTCGATTTACCTTCCTGACCCGTCGCCAGAAAACCGCCGCCGTCATAGTCGACCTTTTTCGTCATGTAAGCGACGGTGAACTGGCCGATCACGACCTGGCTCACCCCCTTGAAACTATTTTCACCCTGAACCCGAAACGCGCCGCTCGCTTTGCCTTGTCCGATCGGAATTTCGAACAGACCGGCTGGCGCCAGTGACGGTGTAACCAGGGCCAACGCGGCAAGGCTAGCTGCGGCCGTCCTCATGAACTTTGAGATACGCATTGGTCATTCTCCCCCTTTTCAACATGTAAGGGAGATGACTAAGCGGATCACGCCAAGAGTATTGGATAAATTCAACGTCTCGGTGCGCGACCGTCTGAACCCGTTTCGTCCTTACGCTGTGCGCTTGAGGCAATGAGCTGGTGCGGCCAAGAAGACTCGAACTTCCACGGGCTTTCGCCCACAACGACCTCAACGTTGCGCGTCTACCAGTTCCGCCATGGCCGCACGCTCATGTAAAAATACCGGTCAGACCGGCTGCTGGTAGCGCGGCTCCTCTAGCGAGTCATCTTTGCCTCTGCAATGCCCCTCTATGGGACAAGAAAATCTTAACCCTGTTTGGCGGTTGTCGGGACAAGGTAAACAAGTTCTTAACAGCGTCATGTTTTCCGCACTCGCCCTTGCTGCTGCCGTTGCCACCGCTTCGCCTCCAGTGCATGCGCGTGCAGAGGCCGTCGCACGGGTGACCATCATCCGTGCGACGCGCATCGATTTTTCGACACTCTCAACAGCGGGCCAACCGGCGCCTCGCCACACCAAAAGCGGCCTGACCCTCATCGAATTCCAATAGTTCAGGCGCCGTGGAAACCGGTTTAGCTCGTTTTGCCACCCGAAAAGCTCAGGTTGAGCGCGCGTGCTCCCTTGGGCACATCCACTTCGGCACTGTTGAATTCAATCGCACCGCGTGGGCCAATCGTCCGGCGCGGCGGCGTAATCGTCCAGCTATAGACAACCCGGCCGGACGCATCGCGCAATTCGGCCAGAACATCGGGAACCCGTTGCATCGTATCGGTGGGATTGATGATCCGCGCGCTAATCGCAAACAATTCATTGCCGTTTTCCAGCGTCCGCCGCTCGGCCTTGCGCAGCATCTGGAAGCGCAGCGGCACATCAAAATCGCCCACAGGCAAGCCAAGCCGCGCAACCCAGCTCGGCGTCCCGAAGAATTGCACCGCGCCAATGCCAGAGATAAACAGCAAAGCAGCCGCCAGCGCCGCAATCGTCCAGCGCCGTGTTGGATTGGGGCGCGGCCGGAACGGTGGCTCGTGTGCGAAGGCGTTATAATCTTTGGGAAAATCTTTGACCGACGGCGCAGCCTCATCGCGCCACATCGTCGGGGTTTCGGGCGATACCGCTGGCGGCGCGACGGGCGCATCAGCCGTGGGAGTCGCAATAGGTGCTGCTATCGGGGGAGGGGGGGGCAAAGGCAGTTCGGCCTCGCGCGGCCCGGCATTGGCGGGCGCAGCGGCGAACCAGCTATGCCGACACGACGCGCAGCGCACTTGCCGCCCAACGCTGCCCACGGCAGTATCGGGTACGAGATAGCGCGTATTGCAGGCCGGACAGGAAAGGATCATGGGCGGACTTCTAAACACGGAACAACGCGCGAAGGCAAGTCTGCTGCGCGGACCACAGCAGATGTTGCGGACACGACGTGCTTTACCTGCGCGGTTGCGCAGTGCAATGAGGAGCCGGGCACTGGGGAGCCGGTGGGAACAAACGTGACGGGTTCATGACAACGACGATCGTTCAATTTGACAATGTCGGCCTGCGCTACGGGACAGGATCCGAGACGCTGTCCGACGTAAGCTTTTCCCTGACCAAGGGTGGATTTTACTTCCTCACCGGGGCATCGGGTGCCGGCAAAACCTCATTGTTGCGGCTGCTCTACCTGTCCCAGCGGCCGAGCCGCGGCCTGATCCGGTTGTTCGGCGAAGATATGGTCGCCACTGAACGCAAGCGCTTGCCGCTGTTTCGACGCCGGATCGGCGTGGTGTTTCAGGATTTTCGGCTGATCCCGCATCTTTCGGCCTATGATAATATCGCCTTGCCCCTGCGCGTGGCGGGCAGTGATGACCGCGACATTGAGAAACCCGTGAGTGAAATGCTTTCTTGGGTGGGGCTATCGGACCGGGCCAGCGCGCGACCGGCAACACTTTCAGGCGGCGAACAGCAACGCGTGGCCATCGCCCGGGCGGTGATCGGGCGGCCTGATATCCTGGTCGCCGACGAACCAACCGGCAACGTTGACCCCGAAATGGCCGCGCGTTTGCTCTATCTGTTCGACGGATTGAACAAGCTGGGCACCACTGTCGTGGTCGCGACCCACGATTTGCATCTGTTGAGCCGGATCGGCAATGCCACGATGATGCATCTTGAAGGCGGTCGGCTGAGTGACCCAACCGGCGCGCTCAAATATCCGCCGCGCCGTGCAGGGTCAGCCTAGACCATGTGGGGTTTGAAGGCATCCGCTGCGGATCGACGGCTGCTCCAGGAAGGGCGGCTTGCTGGGCCGATGCCGTGGGTGATCGCGATCATGATGTTCCTGACCGCGCTCGCCGCCGCCGCTGGCCTGGCCTTGGGCGCCGCCGCCTCCGGGCTGAGCGCAGATCTGGCCGGGCGGCTGACGGTGCAACTTCCCGAACCCAGCGCCGAAATCCGCGAGGCGCAAACCAAGCGGGTTGTAGCCGAACTCCGAAAGCTTGCCGCCGTCACCGCGATTGAACCGTTGGCGGAGGAAAAGGTGGTGGCGATGCTCGAACCGTGGCTGGGCAGCGACGGTCTTGACGCTGATTTGCCGCTGCCCGCGTTGATCGACGTGACCCTGCGCCGCAACAGCCCCGACGACATTCTTCTAATCCGCCAGACCGTTAAAGCCGCAGCACCGGGCGCACGGGTGGATCAGCACGCGCAGTGGCTCGCGCCGCTATCCGGGCTGCTGCAATCGCTTAAATGGCTGTCCGCTGCGCTGGTGATCCTGATGACGGTGGCGACGGCGGCTGCGGTAGTGCTCGCCGCCCGCGCCGCGCTCAACACCCACCGCTCGACGATTGACGTGATGCATTTGCTCGGCGCGAGCGACGATCAAATTGCCCGGCTGTTCCAGCGGCGGATCGCGCTTGATGCCCTGTTTGGCGGAGTCGCTGGCCTGATCCTGGCGCTGGTCGTGATGTTGCTGATCGGCCAGAGGATGCAGGCACTGGGTTCTGATCTGCTGGGATCGGCAACGCTGGGCTGGACCGGCTGGCTGATTATCGTGTCGCTGCCGCTTGCTGGTGCCGCGCTATCGACACTTTCCGCCCGCCTGACGGTACTACGCGCATTGAGGCGTATTTTGTGATCAGGCGTTTGCTGTCTCTCTTGCTCATCGCCTGGTTGCTTGGTCTCGCGTGGTTTGTCGTCAGCTTGCCCGATGCAAGCGCTCCGGGAAAAACCGACGCCATCGTGGTGCTGACCGGCGGCAAAGGGCGGATCGAACGGGGCATAAAGCAACTGGAGGCGGGCCGCGCGGCAAAGATGCTGGTTTCCGGCGTCAACCCGGCGGTGCGCGAGGTCGAACTGGTCAAAATCCAGAAGGCCCCGCCTAAACTCTTCGCCTGCTGCATTGATCTCGGCCGACAAGCGGTGGATACTGAGACAAATGCAACCGAGAGCGCAATTTGGCTCCGCGCCCATCACTACCGGTCTGTCCGGCTGGTGACCAACGATTGGCACATGCCGCGCGCGCTGTTCGAACTCCGCCGGGTTGTTGAACCCGGCACCGTGATCGTCACCGATTCGGTGGAGACCGCGCCCGGCCTGCCGATCCTTTTCGTTGAATATAACAAATTGCTCGCGCGGCGGGTTGCTGCGCCGTTGGGGCTGTGATGGTCGCCCTTCTGCGCTCGATCCTGTTCGCCTCGATTTATTACCCCGGCAGCGTCATCGTCGTGTGCTTTGCAGTGATCGAATCGCTGTTCGGTCAAGAAGCCACCATCCGGGGATCACGGCGCTGGGCCCGGTGGCACCGCTGGTGCGCTGCTCACCTGCTTGGACTGCGAACCCACGTCGAAGGCATCCTCCCGCAATCTGGCGCGCTCGTCGTGTTCAAGCACGAATCCATGTTTGAAACGGTTGAGACCCTCGTCCTGTTTGATCGCCCCGCCGTGGTGATGAAGAAGGAACTGGTCGACATGTTCGGCTGGGGTTTTATCGCGCGCCGCTACGGCGTGATCCCGGTCGACCGGGAGGCAGGCAGTGCCGCAATGCGCGCGATGATTGTCGCGGCGAAGGCGGCAAAGGATGCGGGTCGTCCGATCATCCTTTTCCCCGAAGGCACCCGCGTCAATCACGGCGAAACACCGCCGCTCAGAGCGGGCCTGGCGGGGCTCTACAAAGTGCTCGGCCTGCCTGTGGTGCCGGTCGCACTCGATTCCGGCAAATTCTCCCCGCGCGGGAGCTTCATCAAGCGGCCCGGCACCGTGACAATGAAAGTCGGCGAAACTATCCCCCCCGGATTACCGCGCGAGCAGATCGAACGACGCGTGTTTGACGCGATCAATGCGCTGAACGGTTGAGCCAGCTGTGTCAAAAGTGAATCACTGCGTCACCCTGAACTTGTTTCAGCATCCACGTCGCCGCCAAACTACAGGTTCATGCGGCACCATGGACCCTGAAACAAGTTCGGGGTGACGATTCAATCAAAATCGGAAAAACTTTAAAACCCGCCCTCAATGATCCCCGCGCCCAAAGTCAGGGCGTTCATCGTCCTGGCCTTGCTCGATGATGCTGCGCCGCACGGCTCGGGTGCGGGTGAAGAGGTCGAACAAAGCATCGCCATCTCCCCAGCGGATCGCCCTCTGGAGCGCGGTTAAATCCTCCGAAAAGCGCTGGAGCATTTCCAGCACGGCGTCTTTGTTGGTCAGAAACACGTCGCGCCACATCGTGGGATCAGACGCGGCGATGCGGGTGAAATCGCGGAAACCGCCGGCCGAATATTTGATCACCTCGCTCTGGGTAACTTCCTCCAGATCAGACGCGGTGCCGACGATTGTGTAGGCGATTAGATGCGGCAAGTGGCTGGTAATCGCGAGCACCAGATCATGATGCGCCGCGTCCATCACCTCAACATTGGCACCGAGCCTCTCCCAGAAACTCTGAAGCTGCGCGACCTTGGCGGGATCAGTGCCCTCAGGCGGTGTGAGGATACACCAGCGATTATGGAACAGCGACGCAAAGCCCGCCTCCGGCCCGCTGCGCTCGGTGCCCGCGACCGGGTGCGCCGGTATCACGATGTGGTGCGGCAGTGCAGCGCTGATCGCCGCCAGCACCGTCGCTTTGGATGATCCAACATCGGAGATGATTGCTTCGGCGGGGACGTCTGCCGCGATGCTTTGCGCGACATCCCCCATCGCGCCCACCGGCACACAGAGGATCACAAGATCAGCGTCGATCACCGCCGCGCCGGCTGTATCCGCCACATCATCGACGAGCTTCAGCGCTTTCGCTGTTTCCCGAACTTCAGCATCTGCGTCGTGTCCGGATAATGCCACGCCGGGCATCGCGTTTCGCACCGCGCGCGCGACCGAGGATCCGATCAGCCCCAGCCCGATGACCGCGACCCGCGCAAACGGCAGCATCAAGCCGCCGCTCCGACGATTTTGCGGATCGCGTCCATCAACCCGCGGGTCTCAACCTCGGTGCCAATCGTGATCCGTAGGCCGTTCGCCAATCCCTGACCGGGCAGCCAGCGGACGATATAGCCATGTTCCATCAACTGCTTGAAGGCGCTCTCCGCGCTCACCGCGCCCTCAAACAGGATCAGCAGGAAATTCGC
>JBJOLA010000014.1:0-5188 GCA_046045815.1 Pseudomonadota bacterium | reverse complement strand
AATGCCCGATTGATCGCGAGACTCTGTTGGCTCGGCTACACGCGCTTGAGCAGGGGAAAATGCTATCCGGCGCTGCGGATTTTGCAGCGATGTGGCGAGTGATCCCCTTGCTCCGGCCGCTTGGATTGTTAGCGCGCAACAAGATGGTGCTGCGCGGCTTAGAATGGCTTTACATTCGCTTTCTGCGGGTTCGCCCCAGCATACAGCGCGCCTTGGCTTCAAACCGCTGATGGACGATCAGTTTCCAGCGACGCGAGATGTTGGTTTGCAAAGACTGTCGGCTTTTGTCCCGCGAACTGGGCGGGATTATGCTGCGGGTCGAAATTCCGACAATGGACCACACAATCGCGCGGACGTGTCGGGCCTGTCCCCCTATCTCCGCCACCGGCTGATAACGGAACAGGAAGTCGTTCAGGCCGTGCTTGCAAAGCATAGCCTGCAAACAGCGGAGAAATTTGTTCAGGAAGTCCTCTGGCGCACCTATTGGAAGGGCTGGCTAGAAATGCGCCCCGCGATATGGACTCGGTTTATTGAAGAGCGAGACCGAATACGCGCCGATTTCGCAAACGTCCAAGAGGTTGAAGCGGCGGAGGGCGGCTCGACGGGGATCGAAGGGTTTGACGATTGGGCGCAAGAGCTGGTCGAGACAGGCTACCTTCACAATCACACGCGCATGTGGTTTGCCTCAATTTGGATTTTCACGCTGCGTCTGCCCTGGACGCTTGGGGCAGATTTTTTCTTGCGCCATTTGATCGACGCCGATGCAGCGAGCAACACTTTGTCTTGGCGTTGGGTCGCGGGCCTGCAAACGGCGGGGAAGACCTACCTTGCGACGACGGAGAATATCGAGCGTTTTACCAGAGGACGGTTCGCACCTAAGGGTTTGGCCCGTGAGGCTGTGGCTTTGACGGAGGGCCCATTGGAGTCGCCGGGACCCTTGCCAGAAGTCCTTGAAAGGGATCACAAGGCCCCATCGCTTTTGCTGGTGACACCTGAGGATATGTGTCCCGAAACGCTCTTGGCCAGTTGCGAACCGATCACAGGGGCAATTGTTGTCTCGGCACCCAGCCTGTCCTGGGGCGAACGCTCTGCTCGCTTTGTGGCTGGTGCGGCAGACGATACAATGCAGCGGATGGGTGCATACTTCGGGTTTCCAGCTTCTGTCTCGCCTGATTTTGATGCAGCTGGACTTGTCGAGGCGGCTGAGGCGGCAAAGGTGCGGCAGATTATGACGCCCTATGCGCCGGTGGGGCCGGTTGCTGACGCCATGCGCGCGTTCACGCCTGCACTCGCGAGCGCAGGCATCGCGCTTTGCCAAGTCCGTCGGAATTGGGACAATCGGTTTTGGCCGCACGCCAAAAAGGGGTATTTCCCGTTCAAGGAACGCATCCCAGAGATTTTGCGTGAAGATAGGTTGATATGACCGCGCCGCTCCAAATCGTCTGGTTCAAACGAGACCTGCGGATCATTGACCATCGCCCGCTCGCAATGGCAGCGGAGGCAGGCCCCGTGATGCCACTCTACATTGCTGAACCCGAACTCTGGGCACAGCCTGATGCATCTGCGCGACAATGGGATTTTGCCGCCGAGAGCTTGGCCGAATTGCAAGCGGACCTAACCGCCCTTGGTCAGTCGCTTTGCGTGATGACGGGGGATGCCCTGTCCATTTTGCAGCGGATTCATGAAAGTCACGGTATCGCTGCGCTATGGAGTCATGAGGAAACGGGCAATGGATGGACCTATGCCCGCGATTTGGCCGTTGCAGCTTGGGTGAGAGCAGCGGGGATCGCATGGCATGAACTGCGCCAATTTGGCGTGATCCGGCGGATCAAATCCCGCAATGGCTGGGCCAAAGCGTGGGATCATGACATGGCGCAGCCGATCACGCCGCCACCCGCCGCGCTCAAGGCCATCCCCGGCGATTGGCCGACGCACATCCCAACAGCTGCGCAGCTCGGGCTTGCGCCTGATCCTTGTCGCTATCGGCAAAGGGGAGGGCGGAGAGAGGCGCTCGCCACATTGGACAGCTTCTTAAACGAGCGAGGCCGCGACTATCGCTATCAAATGTCGAGCCCCGTCACAGCGTTTGATGCCAGTTCTCGGCTTTCGCCGCACATCACCTGGGGCACCATATCCATGCGTGAAGTGGCGCAGGCGAGCTGGGCGCGGATGCGGGAATTGAAACTGTCGGACGCCCGCGACACCAAAAACTGGCGCGCCTCGATGGTCTCCTTTTCCGGGCGGCAGCATTGGCATTGTCACTTCATGCAAAAGCTGGAGGATGAGCCACGCATCGAGTTTGAAAATCTCCACCGCGCTTATGATGGGATACGCCCCGATGTTGCCGATGCCGCGCGTCTGGAGGCTTGGTCGACCGGCAACACTGGCTTCCCGTTTATCGATGCCTGCATGCGCGCGCTCAACCAGCATGGCTGGATCAATTTTCGGATGCGGGCGATGCTGATGTCTTTTGCCAGCTATCACCTCTGGCTACCATGGCGGGAGAGCGGCCTGCATCTGGCGCGTAAGTTTGTCGATTATGAACCCGGCATCCACTGGTCTCAGGTGCAGATGCAATCGGGGACCACGGGCATCAACACGATGCGCATCTACAACCCGGTCAAGCAAGGCTATGACCAAGATGCGGCGGGCATCTTTGTGCGCACCTTTGTGCCAGAGCTGGAGGCGGTGCCCGATGCGTTTCTGCATGAACCTTGGTTGTGGCCGGGTGCGTCGGACTTGCCTTATCCTCCGCCGATTGTGGACAATGCAGCCGCAGCGAAGGCGGCGCGTGATGCACTCTATGTGATCCGCAAGAGCCCCGCGCACAAGGCTGTCGCGGGCAAGATCGCCGATAAGCATGGCAGCCGCAAAACGGGGGTGCCGATGACCGGGCAAAGCCGACGCTCTAAGCCGAAGCCAAACAACAGTGCGCAGATCACAATGGATTTCTGATGAGTACAACGCGTAACCTCATTCTCGTGCTCGGCGATCAATTGACGCCGACGTTGTCGAGCCTTGCCGCAGGTGATCCCGCCCAAGACCGCGTGCTGATGGGGGAGCTTCATGACGAAGCCAGTTATGTGCGGCACCATAAGAAGAAGATCGCCTTCATCTTCTCCGCGATGCGCCATTTTGCGGATGAGCTCAGGTCTCTCGGCTGGACAGTTGATTATGTGACGCTGGATGATCCGGCCAATCAAGGCAGCTTCACCGCACAGATCGCGCATGCCGTCGCGGCTCACGCCCTCGAGCGCATCATCGTGACCGATTCAGGCGAATGGCGCGTGGCGGAAATGTTCAAGGGTTGGCAGGCGCAATTCGGAATCCCCGTTGAAATCTTGGCCGACACCCGGTTCATTGCTACAATCCCCGAATTCTCAGCGTGGGCGGCAGGCCGCAAGCAGTTGCGGATGGAATATTTCTACCGCGATATGCGGCGCAAGACTGGGCTGTTGATGAACGGTGATCAGCCCGAGGGCGGCAAGTGGAATTATGACGCGGAAAACCGCAAGGCAGCGGGGGCGGACCTATTCATGCCCACGCCCAAGGCCACCTCGCCTGACGTAATCACGCAAGATGTGCTTGCGCTCGTCGAGGCGCGCTTTGGCAACCACTTTGGTGAACTTGAACCCTTTTGGTATGCCGTCACGCGCCAGGATGCTGAGGCCGCCTTCACCGCTTTCGTCAAAAATGCCCTGCCGCATTTCGGCGACTATCAGGATGCGATGCTGACCGGAGAGCCGTTCCTCTATCACAGCCTCATCGCACATTATCTCAACTGCGGCCTGCTCGATCCTTTGCGCATTTGCCAAGAGGTTGAGGCGGCCTACCGCGCGGGGCACGCGCCGCTCAACGCCGCTGAAGGCTATATCCGCCAAGTGATCGGCTGGCGCGAATATGTTCGCGGCATTTATTGGCTGAAAATGCCGGGATATGAGCGCAGCAACTTTTTCGGCCACACGCGCCCTCTGCCCGATTTCTATTGGACAGCGGATACCAAAATGGCCTGCATCAAAGCAGCGGTCACGCAGACCAAGGAACACGCCTATGCCCATCATATCCAGCGCCTGATGGTCACGGGCAATTTCGCTATGCTCGCCGGGATCGATCCGCACGCGCTGCATGAGTGGTATCTCAGCGTCTATGCCGATGCCTATGAATGGGTTGAGCTGCCCAACACCGTCGGCATGAGCCAGTTTGCCGATGGCGGCCTCCTCGCGTCCAAACCCTATGCGGCAAGCGGGGCCTACATCAACCGCATGTCCAATTATTGCGGCAACTGTGCGTATGATGTGAAACAAAGGACAGGATCAAAGGCCTGCCCGTTCAACGCGCTCTATTGGGATTTCATCTCGCGCCACCGCAGCAAGATCGGCAGCAACCCGCGCATGGCGCAAATGGTGCGCACCTATGACAAATTTTCGGATGACGAGCGCGCCCGGATCAACGAAAGTGCCACGACCTTTCTAGACAGCCTATGACCGAAAAACGCTACACCAAATCCAACCTGCCCGAGAAGACTTGCATGGCTTGCGGCAGGCCGTTCGCATGGCGCAAAAAATGGGCGCGCGATTGGGATAATGTGAAGACCTGTTCAGAACGGTGCAAGGGCGATTTGCGGCGGGGAAAGGGTAGGTGAAAAGCAGTAGCAGCTATCGCTAAGGTGCACGAACCCGCTTCGCGGGAGGGGTGTGCGCTGTGATGTAGTGCTGTAAATTTGAGTTTTGGGCGGTGCTGAGTCGTCGTTCGACTGTGGAGTTCCTTCAACAAGAGGAGCTTACCATGGCGACGACTATCACGAAGACGCCCGTCAACCCACTGCGCCAGCGGATGCAGCACGACATGATGATGCGGGGGCTCGGCCCGCACACGCAGCATGACTATATCCGCCATGTCCGTCGTTTAGCGGCGTTTCTGGGCCGCCCACCTGATACGGCGACGGCCGATGATTTGCGCAGCTTTCCGATCCACCAGCACGAGCGCGGGGCCAGTGCATCGACAATCAACGGCGCGGTCTCGGCCCTGCGCTTCTTCTACGGCGTGACATTGAAGCGGCAGCACCTTGCCCGTAGCCTGGTTGCCACGCGCCGCCCGCATCGGATGCGCGAGGTGCTGAGCGTCGAGGAGGGCCGCACGGTTGCTCGAGGCGGCCCCTGGCATCAAGTATAAGGCGGCGCTCGGTGTG
>JBJOLA010000384.1:0-5385 GCA_046045815.1 Pseudomonadota bacterium | reverse complement strand
GAAATATTGGTGGCCGATCAGCTGCGAGCCGCGGGTGAATTCGCCGGTGTTTCGAAGCACTCTCCCCCGCGCCGAATGATGCTCCAGCGTGACTGCCGAACGGTCGAAGCGCAAGCCATTTTTGGGATCACTTCTTGCCATGGAATTTCTCCATTCGTTGCTGGACGGTGAGCAGGACTTCGTCGCGATCGCTCGCGGGGCGATCACGCAACATGAGGTCGAGGGTGGCTTGGGAGAATTCGTTGACAAGCGCCTGGCGGTAGACGGACGAGGCCAGGTCGCCGCTCTTCGAGGAAGCGGCGTCAGGATCACTGCGCTGAATGAAATCGCCGACGGCGCGGCGAATGAGGGCTTGGCCCGTCATGCCTTTGGCCGCAGCTAAGCTGTCGACTTGTTGCTGGAGATCGGACGGTAGTCGAACCGTCGTGCGAACTGTTTGTGTCACTTTACCAACTTCCGTTTGGATGACGGAGTTGGTGGACCTTACGAAAAGCAACTACGGTTATGATCTTGCCGAAAGCACGAGTCAAGACTATGATAAGTCTAGGCCGCTGTCTGCGTCACCTGACTCAGTTTGGTCGGCACAATAGTTCCGCTAAATCGTTGAACTTACATAGTTTTTTGCAAATGGCTGCCATACTGGCTTGGCCCGCGTCAAACTGACGCACATCCCCCCTCTTGTAACCCGTTGTATTCAGGTCATAATAAACGCGGCGAGCCGCATAGGGTGTGCTGGAACTGCCCTCATGATCGTGGTCATATTTGGACAGGATCGGGCTTATCTGGTCTTGATTGAACGGGCCTGCCGGTGGGCTTCAATCGGGCGCTTGGCCCTCCTGATTTTGGCTTGGTCTGAGTGCACCTGCAAAAAGAAAAGGGCCGTAAACCCTCCCCTCAAGGCCATGTTTTGCCATCCGCCAGCCAAACCGGTTGACCATCTTTATCGTCTGACAGTTCGCCCGGTAGCTGGTGCAGCCCCTGTATCCCGCGCCGCACTGTGCCACTGGCATTGACACATGCTTGCCCTAGGCGCTTCAATTGCGCTGCAAAAAAATGAAAGGCAACGAGTATGGCAAAGAGACAATATGCGGGCGCGGAATTGGCAAAGCTGGAGCGGCAACGCGAAGCGCTGCGCGGCATGGCCGAACCCCTGGCGCGGTTGACGGCAAAATGACGGGCACAAATGGCGGCGGCTTGCTCGATCATCCTCCGGCCAAGATGGCGCTTGCGGATAGGGGCACAAGCTTCTGGCTGCGCGATCTGATGGCCTCGGCGGCGCTTCGTGATCCGGTGGACGTTCTCGCCGATCTCGAAGCCGCGCGCGCTTTGGTTGGCTCCTATTTTGACGCGCTCACTTCGGGCGCGCGCTATGATATTCGCCCCAATCAAATGCCCGGCGGCGCGTAGCGCCGCCGGGCTAAAAAATCTCTTTCACTCGTTGCCAATTCGGCGCGGCCCCAAGCCGCGCCCCAAAATCAATGTGGCTCAATGCAGCAATTTGAACAGCGCTGCGCCTGCACCGATCATCGCCGCCATCGCAACCGCACCCTGAAAAAATACATGCGGGGTCGCCAGCTTGATCTCTTGAATCAGTTTGCTGATTTCGACGCTCATTTTCTCATCCTCGCGCCGCATCTTCTGAATGCGTGCAAGCTGTTCTTCAAGATCGAAAGCGGCGGGGTCGAGTTGCGTTGCCATAAGGGGCTCCTATCATCATTCGATTAAATAATCCAGCGGGCGCTTGGCCGCGTCGCTTCACGCGGCGCGGCGGTGCTCTGCCTCTTGCTCCTTGCGAAAGATGGTGACGGGAACACCCTCCCCGCGCATCCGTTCGGCAAGGTTGGCCTGAACGCCAGACCCTTCGCAGATAATCGCCTCGATGGGCTGCATGTCGCAAAGTAGCTTGTTGCGTTTGAACGGGGCTGCATTGCCGTGGGCACGATTGAGCCGGAAGGCGATAAGCGGCACCTCGCGGCTTGCGGCCCATGCCGCGGCTATGGCGTCAACGCCTTTGCCTTGGGCGGTGGTGGCAAGGGTCATGCTGGGCGCGCGCAATTTAAGCAAGTCGAGCCTTTCCCAAATCCGCGCATGGTCTTCCCAATCCTGACCGCCCGAAATAACGACAACGGGGCCGGTCGGTGCCAATTGTTCGCGCCGTGCTTTGGCGCGGGCGTGAAGAAAATCGCGGGCGTCGATCTGGCTGGCGGTCAAGGCTGACGATACACGGCTGCCGCGAAGGGCGCTAAACGGGTGTCCGCTTTCGACGCGGTAGACCTCGCCTGCATGATCGCGCATACATTCCAGCGCTTCGCGAATTTCGGCGAGCGACTGGCACCGCAATTGCGCGTCTTCTACTTCGCTTGCGTGAACCTCGTCGGCCAAGCTGATCCGTGCCAGTTCGCCAAGTTTGAGCGCGGCGCTATCCTCCTCGCTTTCGATCTGGCGGGCGACAACGTGAAAGCTATTGACGATCCCCCATGCAAGGCGCTGTGCCATCGGCTCCATGCGGGTATCGCGCATAAGCGAAAACACCTCGCCAATCATCGCCGAAACGCATTGCTGCGCCTCGAACGGTTCGGGCATGTCGGCGCTGGTCGGCTCGTCGCCTATCGTCAAGTGCGACAAGGCAAGGTCTCCGGCAAAAGCGCGGTCATAAGCTGGGCTTACTGTAGCGTCTGCATAAGCTTGGCCTAGATCGGCAAAGCTGCTAATGGTCTGGCTGTTTTGGGGCACTGTCAGTTCCTTCGGACAAAAAGGGGGCAGGAAGCGGGCTTCATCCGCTCCCTGCCCTTCCTCGCTTCGGCTTAGGCGGTCACACCCTCAAGCTCCTTGGCTGCATTTTGGGCATCGCTGGTGCTTGCGCCAAGGTCAGCGGACTTGCTGCCCTTCTTGGCCTTGGCTTCGGGCGCTCCACCGAACTGGAAGTCGTCCTGATCGTCGCTCTGGCCGACTGGTCCGGGCAACTGGCTCGTTGCCTTGCTCGGACGGCTCCACGCAATTGCATAATTGCCATCGCGCTGCTTGAAACAGGCAATATAAAGCTTCCTGTCCAGCATCGGGTCGTCGATATAGCCCTGCAAGAATTCCTCGCCGGTTTCGCGCGCATCGCGAGCAAACAATGCGCCGACCTTGACCCATGAACCCGCCGCGCTCTTGGCGTGGATTTCATAGCGGATAGACTTGCTGGGGATATGCACTTCGCGCAAGGCCAGTGTCATCGAAACGGCAAGCGTCACGATTGACCCTATGTAATAGCCATTGGCGTTTTGTTTCAGTTCTCCGATATTCATTGTCAGTTCCTTCGTTTCAAATTGGCTCGGGGGTGTTAGCAATCCCTCGCCGGTTGGTGCGCTGCGGCCTTCCCGCCTCGCCCTTCCGTATATAATTGCTAAAGCTATCTTATGATAGCTCATTTTTTTCTTGACACTTTCCCGATCATACATGGTGAACCTGAGCCTGATCGTCGCGCAAGCGACAACAAAGAAACGCGGGGCGCCCCGCGCCCCTTCCCTCCTGGTTGGCCAAGAACAGAGCTGTCGCCTGTGTTCGATCACACCCGGAGCCACCTTCGCCAGTGGCCCCAAGGCGCTCGCTGGGCTCTCGAAGGTCAACAGGCACGGGAGGGCTAGCAAAGCTTGCCGAAAAGGGGGTTTTGCTTCGTCGCAGACAAGCAAACTCAAAACCCCCTTTTCGGTTAGCGGCGCTTGCCCGACGCAACTCGTTGACCTTTGAAACCAGTGGGCAACGCCGGGACATCTGGCGAAGGTGGCGTGAGGGGGTGGTCGAACATTGGTGCTCGGCCGACACCAAAGCCCTACGCCCTCGCAGGGCTTTGGTCCCCTCCGCTTACTTGACCATTCCTTTCCCTGCCCTGCACTTCGCGTCAGGGATGGAAGCCCGAAGGGACGAGACCCAAAGGGGCTCGGTCGCAGCGCAGCGGAGACGACAGCCCGACCCGGCCCCTTGGCCGGGGGACGCCCTGAACTCTGCTCCGTTTCACCGGTTCAATAATCACCCTCAAAACCGGAAACGTTTTTCCAAATAAGGGCAATTCGTTTCCGGGTCTGGCGTAGCCATGGCGCGAAGCTGTTTGAATACAGGGGCTTGATGCAAGCCTTAGCGGGACGTAATCTTGGAACATGGGCGAAGGCACGGCCCGCGATCATCCATGTCGTGGTACCGAAGAACGGCTATCAGTGACGAAGCCCCACTTCTACGTGCGGCATCCTTGATTTTGGCATGGCTGGAATCCCATCAGAGTCTGCGCTACAAAACAAGCCATGAGCAGCCTGCCGCCTGAACAGATGGCCAACTGGATGTCGCTATATGCCGCGACGGGCCTGTGTGCGGCGCTCGCCGGGTTTGGCGCAGCTGTGGCAGTCGGCGCAGAAGTCATCCGTAACCGCGAATGGAACGAGCTCGACAGCGTGAAGTCTCTCGCCCTATTCGGTCCCCGCTTGTGGTGGCGCTGGCAAAAGCAATATCTGACAGCAACGCCGGTGGTCCTGGCCATAGTCGTTTATTACGGCTTCAGCCTGCATTGGTGATGGCAACGCTTCTGAGCCTTTGACAAATCAGCAAAAACACGTTCAATGCTGGTGACATTCACGTCCTACGCAACATTCATATTACGAGGTTCCCGCAATGAACAAGAATGAACTTATCGGCACTGTTGCTGATGCAAGCGGCCTCACCCGGACTGATGCCGGCAAAGGGGTTGATGGCGTCTTCGACGCAATCTCCGGTGCTTTGAAGAAGGGCGATGAAGTCCGCCTCGTGGGCTTTGGCACATTCTCTGTCGCCAAGCGCAAGGCATCAACCGGTCGCAACCCGCGCACCGGCGAAGCCATGCAGATCAAGGCGTCTGCGCAGCCCAAGTTCAAGGCTGGCCAGGGTCTGAAGGACGCCGTCAACTGAGGCGATCAAGCGGAGGCAGTGATGCGCGAGTTTAAGGAACATAGGGCCGCATTGACCGCAGCAATCGCCGCGTTTGCGCGCGATCCGGGCGATGCCGTCCGCACCAATGCCCTGGCGCATCTGATGGTCTACGCCGTGGAAAATGATTTCCCGGCAGATATGAACCTCGACCAAGTCGCTGTCAGCACCATGCACAAACTCCAAGCAAACCGGCGGCGCGAAAAGGTTCAGGATGCGGTCTTTTTGACGCTTTGGTATGGAGGGTTTTTGATGCTGCCGATGACGTTGCTGGCAGTGTGGCTGCTCGATCCTGTTCGTACTTGGGGTTTGCACCCTCTCCTTGTGATGGTGCCTGCACTGTGCGGTGTCGCAAGCTTTTTTGGTGCAGGTATGATCGCAAGGGGCTTCTTTCCCGATGATGACTTGTTGCATTTGAACGCGGAAGAGCGCGCTGTAGGCGGGTTTTTC
>JBJOLA010000376.1:0-3554 GCA_046045815.1 Pseudomonadota bacterium | reverse complement strand
GAAGCTGCGGTCTGCGTTGATGGTGAGGGTGGAAACGAATTTGCCCGGTGTCAGCACGCAGCCAAGCAACAAAAAGGGCAGAACCAATGCGAGACCGAGCTTTGCAAAATGTCCGTTCATGATCATCCTTTCGAATGGTGCGTGGTCGCCTCATAGAGCGCGATGGCGGCGGCGTTTGAAACGTTGAGGCTTTCCATCTTATCGCTGATCGGCAAGCAGGCGAGATCATCGCAGTGCGCCTGCACATTTTGACGCATACCGTCTCCCTCAGAACCCAGTACGAGCGCGACCCTGACGGCACCGATTGCCTGATGAAGCGGCCTTTCAGATTCTCCCGTCAAGCCGATCCGCCAGAAGCCTGCATCCCTGATCTCATCAAGCGCCCGAGATAGATTGACGACGCGCACCCACGGCACCATCTCCAACGCGCCGGAAGCAGCACGCGCGATGACGCCTGATTCCGGCGGCGCGTGACGATCCTGTGTGATAATCCCAAGGGCACCAAAGGCCGCCGCAGACCGGAACACCGCGCCCACATTGTGCGGGTCAGTCACCTGATCCAGCAGCAGCAGCGGGCGGTGATCATCGACAGCATCTGCCAGCAAATCGCCCAGCCAGACATCCTCCAGCGGCTCAACCTCAGCGACCAGCCCCTGGTGCGGCGCGTCCTTAGGCACCATCCGGCCAAGGTCTGCCACGTCGGCGTAAGTGATCGGCAAGCCCGGCGGCAAATCAAGCTGTGCCAAGGCATCGCGCGTGCCCGAAAGCTTGCGCACGGTGCGGTTGGGATTGGCCAATGCGGCGATCACGGCATGACGGCCCCAAAAGCGAGGGCGATTTCCGGGCGAATTAGGGGGTTTGGGTCCACGGCGCATTCGGCCTCATCGCGGATAATGAAAGTTTTGGCTAGGCCCTGTGATGTACCATTTGTTGTTTAGGCAGCATGCCGTTCGGTTTTGTGTGCTTCGTATAAGCGCTGCTCAAATGCTTCGGCGGTCTCGGGGCGGCCAATGTGCCAGCCTTGGGCAACGTCGCAGCCATATTGTGCCAGCATCTTCAGACAGTCGCCATCCTCAACGCCTTCCGCAACAACCTTGAACCCAAGTTCGTGCGCGAGTTCAATCGTTGACCGCACCAGAATCTGGTCACTCTTGCTATCGCCCATCCGTGTCACAAAGCTTTTGTCGATCTTGATTTCATCTGCGGGGAAAGATTTGAGATAGGTGAGCGTGGATTGGCCAGTGCCATAGTCGTCTATCGAGATGCGTACCCCAAGCGCCCTGAGGCGGGTGAGGGAGGCAATGGCGGACGCGGCACCGGTGAGAGTTGCAGACTCAGTCACTTCGAAAGTCAAGGATTCTGCCAAGCCTTTTTGATCAGTGATCCGTGCCGCAAGTTGATCAACGAAACCGGCTTTATCCAGCAAAACCGCTGAAATATTCACAGCCAGATTGATGTCTTGATCCATCGCACGCCAGCCACTGAGTTGAGCAATACAAGCGTCGACCACGAACAATGTCAGCTCTTCGATGTGACCATTATCCTCCAGCAAAGGAATGAACTGATCGGGTGGCACCGGGCCAAACAACGGATGTTTCCAGCGCACCAATGCTTCCGCGCCGCCAACCCGCCCCTCGCCCAATAGCCATTTTGGTTGGAAAAGAACGTGAATCTCGCCGTTGGCAAGTGCATCATCGACGCCCGACAGGAGTATGAGCGAGCGATCTGCGTCGCTGGCGTGTTGATCACTGTGGAGCGTCCACCGCTGATTCGCTGTGGCCGCTTGGTGTGCGGCAAGGCTCGCTTCGGCCACCAGCTGGGCGGCGTCGCGACCTTCGCCGGAACTCATGCCGAACGCCGGCGTCACCAGCACAGTGCGCGATCCAATATCAATTGCCGAACGGAGAACCGAGCATAGGCCTTCAACACGTTCGATGAGCTCATCCATTTCGATGAGCTTGATTGAAACAGCAAGCGTGCCGGCTTCGATCATATAGATGGGGATATCAGGAAAACTGAGCTGCAGGCGCTCATTCACCTTCATGATGAGCGCCTTTCGGTCAGCAGCGCTCAAAATCGCATTCATTTCGCTAAACTGTTTCATCCTGAGCACAACGATTGTCAGTGACTCGATTTGCCGACTTTTTTGCAGAAGCGCGCGCAAATTTGGCAGCCCGGTTTCCGCGTCAACCAACCGCGCTTCACGCAGTGTTGCAAGCGTCGCAATGGCCGCCAAGAGACCAGTTTCCAATGCAAGGAAGGTGAGCGCCGGCACGATTTCCAAGGTGCCGACGCCAGCAAGTTCAAGCGCGAGCGGTAGGGCGCCGATTAGCGCAGCCGCTCCGATACACCAGGCCAATGCACGTCGGCGTCTCGACAGGACGAGCGTGCCAAGTATAGCGAGGATGAGTGCCGGCCACGGCCCAATGTTGGGATTGGTTGTCCCCTGCGCGAGCGTTTCAGCAGCGAGGACCTGGATCAACGCGCCCGGCAGAACGCCGCGACCCGGAACAGCATAGCGATCACCCATTTCGATCGCTGTTGCCCCGACGAGAATTGCCTTGCCGCGCAATTTTTCGGCTGAGATTGCCCCCGTCAAAACATCGGCGTAGCTCAAGCGCGGGATGCTTGCGGGATCAATTGCGCTATCAATCGAAAAGCTTTCGCCGATGCGGCCCCGCGTGTCTGCTAACAGGGCGGCGAGTGCGGGTCGGGGCACGCCGCCCGTCACCGTGCCATAGCTAAATCGGCGGAGCTGCCCATCGCTGTCGGGTTGGACGTTAACAGAACCCAAAAAGGCGTGATCCCTCAAGGTGGCCACCGGAAGGTTTTCGATCCATTCGCGGCTGGACGACGACGCAGGTTGACGAAAGGTCGGTAATATCGCGGCACCGCCAAAGCGGCCTAAGGCTTCACCGAACAATCTATCATCGTCGGGGTTCGTCGTCGCCGAAAAATCGACGTCGAACGCGACCTTTGCGGCCCCCGCCTCGCGTAACGTGTCGATCAGTTGCCCATGCAACCGCCGGGGCCAAGGCCATGTTGAGATGCGCGACAGACTTTTGGCATCAATTTCGACCAACGCAATATTGCCCGTCGCAAGCCTCGGGTGCATTCGGTCACGCGCGAGGCGCAAGCTTTCATCAACGCCGACATTAGCGTGAAAATAAACGACAGCCAGCGCCAAGCTCAGTGCGATGCCAAACGCGCAGGCACGCAGCAAACTGAATTGAAGAAGCGGGACCCCCGATTTCGGCTGTCTGCCGAAACGTTGGGCAATCTCCGCCAATATGCGCATCGTCTGAGCCCCGTCTGATCGTTTCGGATCAGTCATGGCGGGCTATGGTTAAATTTTCGTTATGGGACAATCACGACTGGGGGCAGATTGGCGCCGGTGCAATTGGGGCAATTGCCGTTTCCTTGGCCGTTTCCATTGCCACCGGCATTGTTGTTGCCGGGGCCGCTGTTTGAAACAGGTGTGACGACTGCTACGACCACTGGAACGACCGGCGTGCTGACGGCGGGGGTGGGCGTGACGGGCACTGGCGCGGCGA
>JBJOLA010000372.1:0-4737 GCA_046045815.1 Pseudomonadota bacterium | reverse complement strand
CAGCGGGCCGCGCGGGCGGCTGGCGAGATCGGCGATGGTATAAAGCCCGGCCCGGCGCAGCGCGGTGCTGCGGTCCTCATCCAGATCAAGGGCGGCAATGGGGAGGGGGGCAACATACCGCGCCCGTTCCTCCTGAAGCGTCGAGGGGGGCAATCCGCGCCGCACATTCAGCACCTCACCACCGTGCCGTGCCAAGGCGCGCGCCTTATCCGGGGTTTCAGCGAGCGCCAGCCGGAGCGTAAACCCCGCCTGCGCCAGCCGCGTGGCAAGATCGCTCACCAGATCGGCCTCCCCCTCCCATAGATGCGCACAGCCGCTGATATCGAGGATCAGGCCGTCCGGCGGATCAAGCGCCACCATCGGCGTATAGCGATCAAGATCATCGGCGATCTTCACGAGAAGCGCCGCATCAGCATCAGGGACATGATCGATCACCACAATATCAGGCACCCGTGCCCGCGCATCAGCGAGCATCATGCCGGGGTTGATCCCCAGTGACAGCGCCACTTCACCCACCGCGACAATCCGCATGGCCCCGCGCTGTTTCTGGACGAAGGCAAGTGGAGCGGTTTGCTCTCCCCGGCCCTCACGCAGCCATCTGTCGGCGCTCAACATCGGGAAGAATAACGCCAGATAGCGACGGTTCGGCAAAGGCTTGTTCATCACGGTTCCACTCCAAAATCATGTCAAACGGCGGCACCCCGCCACGGTGCCGCACCAGCGCCAGCGCCAAGGTGCAGTGGCCCGGCGCGTTCCCGGGAAGCGCTGCAGAAGGTGCCGCCGCAACCGTCCAGCGGGTTGCGGCCGCACTCGCCATCGCGGCCCCGATGTCGCGCAAAACGAACGCGGCGATCCCTGATTTTTCAGCAGCGAGCACCAGCCGTCGGCTCGCGGTGAGATCAAGCGCTTTGGCCGCACCGAAGGGCTCAATCACCACCGCACCGAGGCCCATCACGCCGGTGATATCTGCCGCCACCCGCAGGGCCGCCAGTGTGTCGGGCGCACTCACCAATATGATCTGGTCTGGGTCCACCCCCAGCTCCACGATCCCGGGGCCGTAGAGTGCGCCGTGCATCCGTTCCCCTTTATCCTCACGCACCCAGAGGATCGGTTTCTCAACCCCCGAAGCCTGTACCGCCAGCATCAGGGCAAAGCTGCTCACCGCGCTCTGATCGCCCTCCTGCGCCGCGCACAGTTCATGAAGCGCCCCGCGCGCGAGCCCACCACCCAGCCGCGCGTCCAGCGCCGCCCCCAATGCAAACGGCCCCGCCCCTGTGCGGCGCGGCTTTTCAAGGCGTTCAAGGCGGCGTTTGAGCCGGACAAGGGATGTATGCGAATCGGTCATAATATTCCTGATATGTTCTATTTGATCTTTATTTGTTCCATGAGTCAAGTGAGCCCTTCCCCAATCGCCGTCCCCGCTGCTAGGGATGTTTTAATCCTCACGCGTCACAGGCAGTGTTATTATGAAAAAGCTCCGCAAAGCCGTTTTTCCTGTTGGCGGCCTCGGTACCCGCTTCCTGCCCGCCACCAAGGCGATGCCCAAAGAAATGCTTACCGTCGTTGATAAGCCGCTCATTCAATATGCGGTCGAGGAGGCGCGAGAGGCGGGCATCGAACAGATGATCTTCGTCACCGGGCGCGGTAAATCCGCCATCGAAGATCATTTCGATATCAGTTATGAACTCGAAACCACGATGACTGACCGAGGCAAAACGCTGGAAGTGATCGAATCAACCCGCTTCCGCCCCGGCGAAGTCGTCTATGTCCGCCAGCAAGACCCGATCGGCCTCGGCCACGCCATCTGGTGTGCGCGCCACATCGTCGGGGATGAACCCTTTGCGATCTTTCTGCCGGATGAGCTGATGGTCGGCGCTGCCACGGGTAATGGACCGGGCTGCATGAAGCAGATGGTAGATGCGTATGAAAAGGTCGGCGGCAACATCGTTTGTGCGCTTGAAGTTGCACCTTCTGAAACCCACAAATACGGGATCATCACCCCCGGCAAAGTAGCCGGCAAGCTGATCGAAATCACCGGGCTCATTGAAAAGCCCGCGCCCGGCACTGCACCGTCTAACCTGATGATCCCTGGCCGCTACATCCTTCAGCCCGAAGTGATGCGGATATTGGAGGGCCAGGCCCGCGGCGCAGGCAATGAGATACAGTTGACCGACGCAATGGCGCAAATGATCGGCCAACAACCCTTCCACGGCTTTACCTTCGAAGGCCGCCGCTTTGATTGTGGGGATAAAGCCGGCTTTATCACCGCTAACATAGCACTTGCGCTGGATCGGCCTGACATCGGTCCGCAGGTGCGGGCATGGCTGTCGCAGCAAAAATAAGGGGATCGCCCGGATGATTTTTTTGTAAAAAAACGCCGTCATTTTGGATTAAATTAACTCTATATCAGCAAATAGAACCTAAATCTGCCTCTCCAAGCAATAGAGGTTCCGGGTGGGCAAAAAGTTTAAAATACGGCCCTACGCCCCCATCTTCGCGATGGTCCTCCTGTTTGTGGGCGTGCTCACCTTCGCGCTGTTCCGCACGATGTATGAGGCGGACGCTGTCGATACGGAGCGCACACGCCAAGCCGTGCAAGCCGCAGTTCAGGGCAAAGTCGAACAGATCGTCATCATGGCCGAAGACAATGGCGTCTGGGAAGATGCGGCAAGGGCTGTCTACGCCCCCAACATCGATCAGCAATTCGCCTGGACAAGCTGGGGCACCTCGTCAGCCGAGAGCAAGAATTATGATACGACGCTCGTTCTGGATCGCCACCAGCGCGCATTGGTCGCTTACCGCAAGGGTCACCGCATCCAGATTAACCCGATGTCCGAATATGGCAGCGCGCTTACGGCTCTCATCGCCCGCCTCGACAGGGATCACAACCCCGTTGGCGGGATTGCCAAGACGGCACATGGCATCGTCCTGATCGGCATTTCTGAAATCATTCCGACCAATCCGTCAAGCGCCGGGATCGTTCCCAAAAGCGGTCCCTTTCGGCTGGTCTTTGTACAGCCATTTTCGGATGCGGCCATCGCGCAGATCGGCAAGGCGCTCGTGATTGGTGAACCACGCGTCACTGATCACAGCGCCACAAAGACCCACATAAAGCTCAAGGATGCTGCAGGTCAAACGATCGCCGCTTTTGCTTGGACGCCCGCACATCCGGGTCATCAGGCCCTGAGCCGCGCCTTGCCCTGGATCCTGATTGGCGCACTTGTACACATGATATTTGCACTCATCGTCGGTCGCCAATCTTTGCGCGCCTTACGTCTATTGATTGAGCAGGCATCGGTTGACAGCCTGAGCGGATTGCCCAATCGCCGCTCACTCCGCCGGGAACTCACCGCGCAATTGAAACGGCGCGAGGTCGTCACATTGTCGTTGATTGATCTTGATGGTTTCAAGGGCATCAACGACAATTATGGCCACGCTGTTGGAGACCGGTTAATCAAACTTGTGTCAGAACTACTGACGAATTTGGCAGGAAAGCAAGCATTTGTCGCGCGGTTGGGAGGCGACGAATTTGCCGTCATGGTTTCCGGCCCGGATTCGGTTGCCACGTTGGAACGGATATCTCGCGAGATGCTCGGACATCTTTCGCAGCCTTTCCGCATTGACGAGCGCACCGTTCTCGTCGGCGCGAGTTTCGGCTTTGCAACCACCGACGGTAACAGTCTCGATGCTGGTGAACTTCTGCGCCGCGCTGATGTGGCGATGTATGCCTCCAAGAACGCTGGAAAGATGCGCGCCACATGGTTCGATGAAAAACTCGATCACAAGCAGGCCCGCGCACACATCATCGAAATGGAGTTGCGCGCCGCCATCGCGACCGAAGATTTCGACATCCTTTATCAGCCCGTGGTCGGCATTACGGATCGTCGGATTATGGCGGTTGAAGCCTTGCTCCGCTGGACCAGCCCGACGCGCGGCGCCGTCACGCCGTCTGAATTCATCCCCGTCGCGGAAGAAACCGGGCTGATTGACCGGATCGGCATGATCGTTCTCCGCCGGGCCTGCCGCGAAGGGCTTGCTTGGCCTGAAGTTTCAGTGTCGGTGAATATTTCGGCTGCGCAGCTGCGCAATCCTGAATTTTCGACCGAGCTCGCGAAAGTGCTTGAGGAAACTGGCTTTCCCGCCAAGCGACTTGAGCTCGAAATTACCGAGACCTATCTGGTCTATGATCCCGAAACCGCCCGCAAGGTGCTGAGAGAGGTGCAGGCGCTTGGCGTCGGCATATCACTCGACGATTTTGGAACCGGCTATGCCTCCATCGGTTTCTTGCGCCAATTCTGTTTCAGCAAATTGAAAATAGATCGCTCACTGGTGACCGAAGCTGGCGAAAACGAAGCGGCGCGAACCGTTGTTCAAGCCAGCATCGCAGTGGCGCGCGCGCTCAACATGTCGGTCGCAGCCGAAGGCGTTGAAACCGACGCCCAGGCCGATATGATGCGCGTCGCCGGCTGTGATCAGTTGCAGGGTTGGTTGTTTTCGCACGCCGTATCGGCGGCGGAAATAAGCAGCTGGGTCGTAACGTCTTTCCCCAGCGAAAGCGCTGCCTAAGCGCGCACCTGCTTGGCAACCGCGTCAAGCACGCCATTTACAAAGCTCTTTTCCTTGCGGGCGTAAAAGGCATCTGCCACGTCCAGATATTCGTTGATAATGCTGCCAATCGGAATTTCCTTGCGCGCGAGGAGTTCATAGGTTCCCGCCCGCAATATCTGGCGCATCGGC
>JBJOLA010000368.1:0-3831 GCA_046045815.1 Pseudomonadota bacterium | reverse complement strand
GCATCACGCGCGATCCAGCGGCGACGTGTGGAGCCTTCGTGCGCGAGCAGTTCGAACAAGCTTGGTTTGTGGCGAACAAGTCCGTTGAGCGCGGCGATATAGGCCGCTTTGAGGTTCGCGACGGGGACAGTGCGGCCAAATAGATCGACTGTGATGTTGCCGCGTTTGCGCTGTGCAGGTGGCGTGTTGCGGGCAATGTCACGCATCGGCTGGCCATCACGGCTGCGCTTCGTGGCCAGCATCCGGCGCACGATATCATCATGGCTTTCGGTGAACGAACGCCGCGCCGCTTCGATTGCTTTGAACGTAGCAAGGCTGACCTCAATTTGAGCCAATCCGGACATAGACTTAAACCCCCTGGAACACATTGCCTTATAAGCGACGAGAAACTGCCAAATGGTTAACCCCCGTTTTGGATCAATTTGGCACAGGGTCTTCATTCAACGATCATTCAGCCGAATTGGTTGATATACGGGACCAATGATAGGGCGGTTCACGCTCTCGATTCGTTTGAGGAAAGGCTGTGTCATGTTGCGTTTGAAATCCGCTCTTCTGTTTGTTGCTCCCGTGGCTCTACTGGCGCTGTCGGGTTGTGCTGAATCGTTCAATGCTCAGGTCAATCGCTTCCAGCAAATGCCGGTGCCGCAGGGGCAGAGCTTTGTGATCAAGGCCGCTGACCCTAAAATGGCTGGTAGCTTGGAATTCGCCCAATATGCGGGGCTGGTGTCGCACAAGCTTGCGGCGGTTGGTTATCAGCCTGCAGGTTCGGGAGCAGCAGCAAACCTTATCGTTGAGCTGGATTACGGCGTCGATCAGGGCAAGGAGCGACAACGTTATGTCGCAGGTTCTGGGATTGGCTATGATCCCTTTGGCTATGGCGGATGGGGTCGTTGGAATGCCGGATTCTCGCCTTTCTATGGCCGCCGCCACCACGGATATATGTACGGTTTCTACGATCCCTTCATGTTCGGATCTGACTATGATCAGGTTGAGAATTACACGGTCTACACGTCCGGTCTCGACATGACGATCACGCGCGCGAGCGGTGAACGGGTTTTTGAAGGCAAGGCCAAGGCTCTTTCGACTGACGATAATCTGACGCGGCTTGTGCCCAATTTGGTCGAGGCGATGTTCACCGGCTTTCCCGGCAACTCTGGTGAAACGGTGAAGATTACCGTCGCACCGCCGCCGAAGAATCGCGCTCAGTAAGGCGGCTCATCACGCGGATGATTGTCGGACCGCCGCAGAACAACAGGCGGTCCGGGAAATCAATCATGCGCGTGCGGCCTTTTAGGTGGCGCAGGACGTTTTGGCGTAGCGCCAGCGCGCGGGCATCATCGCCCTTTGCGACAAGCGGTGTGAAGATTATATCCGGCGGATTGTGGATCAAGGTTTCGAGCGGCAGGCTATCCCATTGCTTCAGGCCATAGGTCGCACTGGCGTTCCGGTATCCGGCGCGGGTGAGGAGTTCGTCTTGAAGCGTGCCTTTTCCCGCGACAAATCCGCCGGTTTGCCAGATGATCGCGGTTCGTGTGCTGTGTTTTGTCGCAACCGCTGCGACCTCAATTTGGTTGACGAGCGCCTGACCAGCAGCGTCGCGTCCGATGGCTTGGGCGATCTGCATGATCTGGGCCTCGCTTTCGGCAATGGTGGCGGGAACGCCGACGCCGAGCGTTTTTACACCAGCCTTGGCGAGCGCCGCATTGGTGCCATTGCTCGCGAGATTTCCGGTGAGGCCAAGGGCTGGTTGCGCGGCGATGATCTCCTCCGCTGTTGTACCCAAAGCGGGCAGGGACCGTGCCCACGCTAGGGGCGCGGATGTGCTGTCCTCGTCCTGCGAGTAAATGCTCACCGCGCCGATTTGCCCTGGCGCGGCGATTTCGGCGAGGATGCTGTCGATACAGGGGTTGTTTGAAACAATGCTGTGTGGCGGGATGGCTGGCTGCGAACATCCCCCCACCGTCATTCCCGCGCAGGCGGTAATCCATAACCACGAAAGCTTGGAGGAAATGGATTCCCGCCGATGCGGGAATGACGGAAGATCTTCGTTTAGAATTTTGCCCTAATCCCGACATGCGCGTTGCGACCGAGTGTGCCGTAGCCGCTGACGACGGTGTAGCGCGCGTCTAATAGATTTTCGATCCGACCGTATAGTTCCAGCTTGTCGCCAATCGGCACAGCCGCCCGAACACTGATGAGCGTATAGCCATCCAGGCGGATACTGCCGCCGAAGCCGTCCACACTATCGCTCACCAGTTGCACGCTTGCGCCGAGTTTGAGCCAGTCGCGCGCGTTCCAGTCGATTGCGCCGTTGACGCTATGTTCAGGGCGACGAATGAGAGGCGCGCCGGTGCTGCGATTCTTGGCATCGATCAGACTGTAGTTGAGTGAGGTCGTCAGCCGGTCAGTGGGGTGCATCTCGATGAACGCCTCAATCCCCTTTGTCCGCGTCCGCGCGATATTGTCATAATATCCATCAGGTTGGGTGATACAGCGCGGCGCGGCGCTGCCATAGCAATCGGCGAAATCGATCTGGTTGTTCGTATCGCGGTGAAAATAGGTAGCGCCGACTTTGAGCGCGCCATCAAGCAGCGATTGTTCGACGCCCACATCGAAACTGTCCGCCGTTTCCGGCTTGAGCGTCGCGTTGCCCAAAAAGCTGAACAGTTGAAAGAGGGTAGGGGCCTTGAATCCTTGTCCGAAGCTAGCGCGGATTTTCATGCCCTCGAAAGGGCGCCACGCGGCATTAGTGCTGAAGGTCGCCTTGCTGCCGTAAGTCTTGTGATCATCCACGCGCGCGCCGCCGGTCAGGGTGATGTTTTCAAGAGGCTTGACAATCAGTTGGGCATAGCCGCTGTTCACCTGCGTAGAGAAGCGATCAAAATCATCGGCATAGCGCGAATTTTCATGCTCGACCCCAAAGACAGCGCGAGCGGCATCGCTGATTTCCCAATCACCCTGATATTCAAACCGCTCAGTCCGGCCGCGCCCGATAAAGGACGGGGTAGTGCCAAAAGCGGGATCGAAATAATCGCGGTTGATATCGTTGATCGTGACGGACAGGCGGTTTTTGAGATTGCCCGTCCGCGCATTCAGCCCCGCATAGCCGAACAGTTCCTGCGTCTTTGAAAATTCCGCTGTGTCGATTTGGGCATAGGGGAAGCTGGATTGATAGCCGTCATATTGGGTGCGGCTGTTGGCGTAATAGCCTCGAAAATCGAGGCTGACGGTGTCGGAGAGCGCAACGCCGACGCGGCCATTGGCGGCATATTGGCGGTAACCATCGCGCTCGGTGCCGCCTGAATAGGCCGAAATCCCGTCATCATCGAAAACGCCGCCGCCGAGTGACGCGGAGACTTTGCCCTTCGTTCCACCGATCTGGCCGACGATCTGCTTGCTATTCTTGTAGCCATATTCGGCGCGGATATTGCCGCCGAAATCAGACGGTGTTGGCGCGGTGATGATGTTGACAACCCCGCCCAAAGCCTGGCTGCCCCACGGCACCGAGTTCGGCCCACGCAACACTTCGATCCGGCTAATATTGCCTGATAGCAGATTGGCAAAATCAAACGCGCCACCGGGGGAGGAGGGATCATTGACCCGCACGCCGTCAATCAAGACGAGGGTTTGGCTGTCCTCTGCCCCACGGATGCGGACGGCGGTCGTCTGCCCGATCCCGCCGTTGCGGGTGACAGTGACGCCGGGGGTGTTGGAAAGGAGATCGGCAACCGAGGTTGCCTGGCGGGTTTCAAGGGTGCCCAGCTTGATCTCGGTGATAGCTTGACCGACATCCTCTATATAAGTTTCGGTGCCGTTGGCGGTGACAATAAT
>JBJOLA010000155.1:0-7202 GCA_046045815.1 Pseudomonadota bacterium | reverse complement strand
AACCCGAGGAGGGGCATTTCTCTGTCGCGATGCTCGATCATTACAAGCGCGTGATCGCGGGATGTCGCGCGCGCGGTCTGACGGCGATGGTGACGTTCAACCATTATACGACGCCGCGCTGGTTTGCCGCGTCGGGTGGCTGGACCAACCCCAATTCCCCAAAGCTTTTCGCGCGTTTTTGTGACCGGGCGGCGCGGCATCTCGGCGAACATATCGGCTATGCCACGACGCTGAATGAACCCAATATCATGAACATCCTGCGCGTCGTCCTGCCCCCGCAGATCATTGACGCTCAGCGGGCGATGCTTGCCGCAGCAGCCAAGGCTATGGGTTCGGAAAAATTCGTCGGCGGCAACGCAGTCAACCCAGAGGATATTGATACGGTGACGGCCAACCTTGTGGCGGGCCACAAGGCTGGGCGCGATGCGATCAAGGCCGTGCGGCCTGACTTGCCTGTTGGCGTCAGCCTCGCGATGTTTGATGATCAAGCGGCGGGCAAAAACAGTATTCGTGATGCGATGCGCGCAAAATTATACCAACCCTGGCTCGATGCCGTGAAGGGCGATGATTTTCTGGGCGTGCAGAATTATGAGCGTCAAGTGTGGGGCGCGAGCGGCAAACTGCCCGCGCCCAAAGGGGCCGACGTCAATTATATGGGTTCGGAAGTCTATCCGCCTTCGCTCGCGGGTGCGGTGCGCTATGCACATGCTGCAACCGGCCTGCCGATTTTCGTCACCGAACACGGTGTTGGCACAAGCGATGACAACATACGCGCACGCTTGATCCCCGCCGCTCTGGCAGAACTCAAGAAGGCGATGGATGATGGCGTGCCAGTGAAGGGCTATTTGCACTGGTCACTGATTGATAACTTTGAGTGGATATTTGGCTATAAGGTAAAATTTGGCCTCCATAGCGTTGACCGGGAGACTTTCGAGAGGACGGCCAAGCCAAGTGCCGCCATTTACAGCCAGATCGCCAAGGCGAACCAGATTTAAGCGACGATCAGCCGGACGTTAGCGCGCTCGATCATTTGGGCTGCCTTGTCGCTCAGCCGGTCATCGGTGATGATGACGTCAATCTCCTCAAGGCCGCAAACGACATTCCCCGACGGCCCGTCAAACTTGCTCGCGTCCACCAGCACGATGGTCTCATCGGCGCGCTCGATCAGGCGACGTTCCCCTGCGACGAGCACAACATCGGCTTGCATCAACCCCGCCGGTCCAATCGATGCCGCGCCCATGAACAATTTGGGAGCGTGAAAGCGCGGCATGCCATCATCGCCGAAAACCGAAAGAATGATATTCTGTTCGGGAAAGACGGCGCCCGACGGCACCAGAATGCGCGTCCCGGCCTGATTGATCAACGCCGAAACGATGTGGAGTGAATTGGTCAGCACCTGCAAATTGAGGCCCGCGAGATGGGGGCACATTTGCAGCGTTGTCGAACCGCCGTCAATCATCACCCCTTCGCCTGGCGAACAGAGTGAAGCGGCCGCTTTGCCGATGGTCTGCTTCTCAGTCCGGTTGCGGGCAATGTTTTCGTGGAACGGCACACCCGCCAGATGGAGTGCGGACGCCAGCGCGTTGGGCGCTGCTGCCGCGCCGTTGACCGATTTGATTCCTCCCCGGATCCGGGTCAATTTACCCTCATGCGCCAGACGTTCCAAATCACGACGGATCGTCGCGGGCGATCCATCAATGCGTTTTTCCAGATCACGAAATGAAACGAAACCTTTTGCGGTGAGCGAGGCAAGTATCAGATCTTCGCGTTCGTTTGCATGCATCAAACAATCCCCGCCCCCAGCCCTATAGCTTTGCGCTCCTGCGCCTTCCGCGCACGGTAGCCGCTTTCGCGATAGGCGGCCAGCATATCAATCGCGCCGCCCGCTTCCATTCGCGCCATTGCCAGGATCGGGGCAACATCCACATTATAGGCTCGCCGCAAAGCCTGAAACGCCATCATCGTGTCATTGCCATTCTGGGCTGCATGCAGCGCTTCGCGGTCAACGATAATCGCTTTTGCGTAGCAGCTGGCGATGGCTTCAGCGCTCGACATCATGCTTTCGATGGGGTCGGTAACGTTGTGCGATTGATCGATCATATAGGCGGGGTTGAAGCCGTTCCTTGGGTGCAGTTCGGCCTCAACGAGTTCGTTGAAGACGAGGAATAATTGGTGCGGGTTGATGCTGCCGCTGTCGAGATCATCGTCGCCGTATTTGCTGTCGTTGAAGTGGAAGCCGCCAAGTTTGCCGAATCTATGCAGGCGGGCGACGATTTGCTCGATGTTCACATTGGGCGCGTGGTGGCCGAGATCGACGAGACACTGAGCCTTGGGTCCGAGCGTCTGCGCGGCGAGGATCGAGCTGCCCCAATCGCTGATTACGGTCGAATAGAAAGCCGGTTCGAACATCTTATGTTCGAGCAGCATCCGCCAGTCGTTGGGAAGTGCATCATACACCTGTGCGGCGGCGTCAAGATAACGGTCAAGGCTGCGGCCCAAATCCTGTTGGCCGGGGAAGTTGGTGCCATCGCCCACCCACACAGTGAGCGCATTGGAGCCGAGCTTCTGGCCGATCTCGATACAGTCGACATTATGCTCGACGGCCTGCTGGCGCGTAGCCTCCAGCGTGGAGGCGAGGCTGCCGGTGGAGTAGCTGTGGGCCTGTCCGGGCTGATCCTGAAAGGTGTTCGAATTCACGGCGTCAAAGCCGAGCCCCAAGCTTGCGGCTTCTTGCTTGAGCGCGGTGTAATCCGAAACCTTGTCCCAAGGGAAATGCGGAGATACGCGCGGGGTGATCGTGCTCAGCTGGTTGACGACAGAGCAGTCTTCGAGTTTTTCGTAGATATTGGTCGGTTCGCCCGCAATCGGGAATTTGGCAAAGCGCGTGCCGCCGCGCCCGCTGCCCCAACTGGGGACCGCGACGGAGAAAGCGGCGACCTTTTCTTTAATCGCGTCAATATCGATCCCGGCGCGCGAAAGCTTGCGGCCGAGACTGGAGTATTCGTCTTCGAGCGTTGCAATTTGCGGCGCGTTGAGGGCAGCGATCTGGTCGGCAGAGAGGGGGAGGTTCATTTGGTCGACTTCGCTTTCAGAAAGCCACCCATGTCCATCCAAGTGACAAATTCATCGAGCATCATCATTGTCGTCATGCCCGTTTTGCCGAGGCCAAAACCATGTTTGCCCGACTGGTAGCCGTGGATCTCGACGGGCCGCTTTGCCGTCATCCATGCCGCGGCAATCGGAAAGCCCTTTGACGGGAAAAGCTCGTCATCCAGCGCAATTGCGTTGAAAAGCGGCGGCGCATCGGCGGGCACAGTTTCTGCATCTTGCGGGCCATAGATATAACCGACGAAGTCAGGGCGTTCGGCGAGTGGCGCGTCAATCGCCACACGTCGTGCTGTCATCGCGCCAGCCGAAAAGCCGATGATGCCGACGCGCTTTGGATCAATCTTCCATTTGGCCGCACCCGTCCTTACCATCGCGATTGCCGCTCGCGCGTCTGCTGGGGCGAAGCTCTGCTTAAGGAGCGGACCATCCATCGGCGCGCCAACCTCCTTCATCATCATCGTACCAACGAACTGCATCGCTTCCTTATCGTCTTTGGGTGTTTCGATCAGACGGTATTTCAGGACGAAAGCAGTGATGCCCCGGTCTGCGAGCGCTTTCGCCACATCCCATCCTTCATGCCCCATCGCGAGCATCATGAACGCGCCACCCGGGGCAACAATCACCGCAGCGCCATTCGCCTTGCCTGGCTTAGGAAAAACCGGCGTTAGTGTCGGGCGCGTTACATTGCGCACACCCAGTGTAACGCCCATCTTGCTCCACACTTCGCTGTTCGCACTGCCCGGTGTTTTATTCCCATAGAGCGGGATTGCACTCGGCTCGGCGGGAGCGGGGGCCGGCCTTGGGATCGGCATCTGGGCTATCGCTGTAGTCGAGAGAGAAAGCGCGAGGGCAATCCTCAACGTACAAATCAATTTCATTTTGCTCTCTCCTCAAAACTGCGAATTATCGAACAAACGCCTGCGCGTTGCCTGCGTCAACGTTGATCATATTGCCGGTACTCTTCGCGGAGGCATCGGACGCGAGAAAATAGACTGCTTCGGCAATATCTTTGGGGAGTACATCTAGTCCCAGCATTGATCGCTTACGGTAATGCTCTTCGAGTTCCTTGCCGGAGTCTATCCCATGCGCGCCCGCGCGCTCCTGACGCCATTCGCCGTCCCAGATCTTGGAGCCACGGATGACAGCATCGGGGTTCACTGTGTTGACACGGATGCCCGACGGCGCGCCTTCGAGGGCCAAGCAACGCGCGAGGTGGAGCGATGCCGCCTTGGCCGAAGCGTAGGCCGACGCGTTGGTCGCCGCCGCAATCCCGTTCTTCGATCCGATAAACACGATGGCCCCGCCGCCTGCGGTTTTCATCAACGGGAAGGCCGCGCGTGCGGTGAGAAAATAGCCCTCGGCCAACACGTCAAAATTTTTGCGCCACAGCTCGACGGTAGTTTCTTCTATTGGCGCGGAGGAGGCGATGCCCGCGTTGGCAACGAGAATGTCGAGCCCGCCGAATTCGCGTGCGCAATCATCGAATGCGGTTTGCACTTGAACTTCGTTGGTGACATCGCAAACGGAGGCGCGCACGACATCCTGGCCGTATTGCTTGGCAAAGCCGGTGCGCACTTCATCGAGCGCCACGCTGTCGCGGTCCACAAGCATCACGCACGCGCCGTCGGACATCAGCCGCGCTGCGGTTGCGGCACCAATACCGCCAGCACCCCCGGTGACCAAAGCGACCTTCCCGACCAGCGGCTTGGGTGCAGGCATCCGTTGCAGCTTGGCCTCTTCGAGCAGCCAATATTCAATGTCGAACGCTTCTTGTTCGTCGAGCGCGATATAGCCACCGATGGCTTCGGCCCCGCGCATCACGTTAATGGCGTTGCCATAAAACTCGCCCGCGAGCCGTGCGGTGGTTTTGTCGTTGGCGAACGTGAAACATCCAACGCCAGGAACCAGCACAACAACTGGATTAGCATCGCGCATTGCCGGAGAATTGGGGCGCTTGCACATCTCGTAATACATGCTGTAGGCTTTGCGATAGCCATCGATTTCCTCTTGCAATGCAGAGGAATCACTCAGCCGGTCAGGTTCAATAGTCAGCGGCGCGATTTTGGTGCGCAGAAAGTGATCAGGGCAGCTAGTACCAAGCATCGCGAGCCTGTCAAAGTCATGACTACCGACAAATTCGAGCGTTTCGATATCGTCTGAAAAATGACCAACCTTTTGTCGCGCGCCCGTCATCAAGGCGCGCAAGCGAGGCATCAGATCGGCGGCAATAGTCGCGCGGTCGGGATTGGGCGCGACCTTCCGTCCGCCAAATGCAGGCTTCCCCATCAGCTTGGCATTGAGGTACTCCGCCGCATCCACGATCAACTGGATCGTATGATCGTAGCAAGCTTTGGCGCTATCAGCCCAGCAGATGATTCCGTGGCCTGCGAGCATAACACCCTCAACGCCCGGATTAGCCGCAACATAGTCACGCAGCTGAACACCAAGCGTGTAGCCCGGTCGCTTCCACGGCAGCCAGCCGATTCTCCCCCCCCAGATTGCCTGCGTCGCCGCTTGCCCGCCCGATGATGCCGCCAGCGCGATGATAGCATCAGGGTGAACATGATCGACATGGGCGAAGGGGAGGAGCGAATGTAGCGGCGTATCTATGCTTGCCGCGCGGGCATTCAGGTTGAAGGTGCAATGTGGAAGATATCCAACCATTTTGTCGTCATCATCGGGGCCTGAGTAGTGAACCTCAAGTCCGAGCAATTTATCCTGATAGAGTGTCGAAAAGCCATCGAGCTTCATCGAGCCGATGTCTCCGCCCGAGCCCTTGACCCATAGGACTTTAACCGGCGCGCCTGTCAGCGGATCTGTCTCGCCCAGCTTGGCGGAGGTGTTTCCCCCGCCGAAGTTCGTCACCGTCAAATCAGATCCGAGCAGGTTTGAACGGTAAAGCAAAAGTTCAGCCGGTGACTTGGTCGCGGCTTCCGCATCTGACCAGCGATTGGAGGGGACCACAAAGGGGGTCGCGGCGGCAATGGTCGTTAAGATATTCATGATGCAGGAATATCGAAAGCACTGGTAAGTTTCAATCAGATTCGATAATCATCAATCATAAACGACAATATCGGAGGGCGCGTGCCGGGATCGACGATCATCGTGCTGGACGTTGGTAAGACACATTCGAAGCTCAGTCTGTGGTCGCAGGACGGACGTTGCATTGACCGTGTCTCTTATACCAACAAGCCGCAGTGCGGGAGAGACTATAAGCAGTTGGATTTTCTGGGTGTCGCCAAATGGCTCTTAGAGACTTTGCCGCGCTTTGCAGATCAAAATGTTCAGGCAATCATTCCTATCGCCCACGGCGCCGCTTTGGTTGGCATCCAGGACGACAGGGTGACAGTGCCGCCGATGGACTATGAACAGCAAATTCCTGAACCGGTTGTGCAGGAGTATCGCGTCCTTCGTGATAGGTTTGCGGTGAGCGGATCTCCAGCACTTCCGGGCGGACTGAATATGGGAACGCAACTCTACTGGATCGAGCGCGCTCTCAACGTCAACGTCGGTGAAGTGACATTCATTCCTTATGCGCAATATTGGGCTTGGGTGTTATCGGGGGAATTACGCTCTGAAGTGACGAGTCTAGGGTGCCATACAGATCTTTGGTCTCCGGCAACGAGAATTTTTTCGCCGACGGCACAGCGCCTCGGCTGGGCGAGCCGATTTGCGCCGATCGCAGCCGCAGGTGAGATTGCAGGCACTTTGAGGCCAAGCTTGGCACAACGGTCTGGCCTGTCGCCCACTGTCCGGGTTCATGTCGGCATTCACGATAGCAATGCCGCCCTTGCCGCAGCGCGCGGTTATGCCGAAATTGCGGATCATGAGGCGACTGTGCTCTCCACCGGAACGTGGTTCGTTGCGATGCGGTCACCGCAAGAAACGGTCGAGTTTGGGACACTCGCTGAAATGCGTGATTGCCTTGTTAACGTCGATGTGAATGGGCAGCCGGTGCCTTCTGCACGGTTCATGGGTGGGCGTGAGATTGAAATGTTGATTGGTGTCGACGGGGGCCAATTGGATGATCCCGCAGGCCAAGCTGCTCAGATCGCTGCTGTCGATAGTGTCGTCACCGCCGGGGCAATGGTTCT
>JBJOLA010000330.1:0-2536 GCA_046045815.1 Pseudomonadota bacterium | reverse complement strand
CTCCGCCGTCTATGGGCGGGATTCTGGTCCCCTATATCAAACGTTCAACTGGCAGGCATGGCTGCAATGCACCCACTTTGGAGCCGTTGACGATGTCATTCGCCAATCATCAGCTGGCTAGGCTGTAGTGACAATTTAATCACTTAAGCCACATCATGATGCTGGCAAGTTTGATGAAGCCGAGGAAGTTGGCGGCGAGTTTGTCATAGCGAGTGGCGATGCGTCGCCATTGCTTGAGCTTGGCGAAGAAGCCCTCGACGCCCCAGCGGTTCTTGTAAGCGATGCGGTCGTACTCGCGCTGCTGTTTGCGATGTCTGCGCGGCGGAATGACGACGGTTCCGCCCTGCGCCTCGATCTTTTCGCACAGGCTGTTGGCGTCATAAGCCTTGTCGGCGAGGACTTGGCCTGCCTCAAGTCCGTCGATCAGGTTGCAGGCTGGGGCCATGTCGTTCTGCTGGCCGGGCCCAAGGATGAAACGCACCGGCAGGCCCAGCGCATCGACTACAGCGTGGATTTTGGTGCCGAACCCGCCTCTGGAACGGCCAAGATCCTGGGCTTCCTGGCCCCCCTTTTTAGCGGTGCCCCGGCCGCCTGCGCCTGAGCCCGGATAACGGTGGCGTCGATGGCAATCCATTCCATGTCTGGATCGTGAGACACAGCTGCGAAAATCCGGTCGAACACGCCCTGCTCGATCCAGCGGTAATAGCGCCGCTTTGCTGTCTGATAGGGGCCAAACTGATCCTCGGGAAGATCGCGCCAGCGCGCACCCGACCGCGCCAGCCACAGAATCCCGTCGAAAAACCGCCGCCCGTCGCTACGTGGTCCCCGCTTGCCTTTGCGCCCGCCGGGCACAAACTCACGCAAACGCTCCCACTGATCGTCCCTGAGTATCTCGCCTTCCACACCAGCCTCCATAAAGCCAGTGTTGAATCAGAACTCAGACCAAAAGGAAATCCCCTAATTTGTCACTACAGCCTAAACCATTCTCCTTTCAGGTTGAATCGCTTTGCGATACAATCTGAAAGGAAAAGAATGGTCTATACCGAGTCTACGTCACGATCCGAAATTCCGCTGGAATTATGACGCGGAAATTATCTGTGACAGTATCGCGTAGCGCGTGCCACTGTGCCGGAACGTCGTTGCGCAGGAAGCCGAGGACAGCGCGACAAAATGCATCATAGGTCGCGTGACATTTGTTGTGTGTTACGGCCTTGTGCATCGCGCCCCATAATCGCTCGATGGGGTTGAGATGCGGGCAATAGGCTGGGACGAAGTGCAGAACGATGCGACGTCCCGGCTGCACTAGCCATTCCCGCACCATTTTGGCGTGGTGATAGCGGGCGTTGTCGAGGAAGACATGGATCTGCCGCCTTGTCGGGTACTTGGCCTCGATACTGGCCAGCAGGGCAATCGTGCTGGCGGCATCGACGGTCAGCACGTCAATCATGCGGGTCTGGCCGGTCTCAAGGTCGACAGCGCCGTGAATGTTGAGGCGGTCGCGGCCGCTGGTCTGCTCGACGGCGAGCTTGACCCCTTTGGGCGCCCAGCAACCGACCGAGCGGACGCCGTGGGTCGGGTGGACTGCATCGACGAAAAGGACAGCCTCGTCGTCGCCCAGTGAGTTCAGCAGCGCCTCGTAGGCAGCGATGAAGACGGCCTGCTTGGCCGGTGACAGCTTACGCGAGATCATCTCGGGCTTGCGGTGCTCCAGCCCCAGGCGGTTCAGCAGCTTGATCAGGCCGCCGCGGGTTTCGTAGACCACGCCAAAGGTCTTCTCGATCCAGGCGCCGATCATTCGCGTCGAATGCGGCAGGGTCCTGGTGACCCACGCCTTCACTTGCGCCATCTGCGCCTCGGTCAACCGACCGATGCTGCCGCCACCCTTGAAGTCCGAGAGCCCCTTGATTCCGGTCTGATCAAACAGGCTGTACCAGGTCCTGACAGTGTCGTCGTCGAGCAGCAGAACCTCGGCCACCTCTTCGCAACTCATCCCGCGGTCCAGCAACACCAGCGCGTTCGCCCGCCGTGCAACCCGGTGCTCAACCTTGGCTTTGCGCGCCAGGATCGTCAGGGCTTGTCGTTGCTCAGGTGTCAGGAAGCCACTGCGGATCATGAAACCAATCAGAATCCATCACCACTCTGCGCGCAAGCCCCATTTTTCGCGACGCGACAGAATCGCAGTATAGAGATATGGGATTCAATTTAGCAATCCCTTTCTCAAGTGCAGCCTCTTCCGGAAACATTGCCATTGTGTCCTCTAAGGTTAGAATGAATCGGACTGCCGGGGAACGCAAAAATCCATGTGGCAAATATGGTAGCAGATCGCCGAATTGCCAATAGCATTTCCTCCCGCCCGCCCCATCTGGACACTCCGCCCCCCACCCCCTATCATCCCCCCATCCCCGGGGAGTCGTGTGACTGAGAGGGGCTGGTAACGCAGCCCGACCCGTCGAACCTGAACCCGTTAGCACGGGCGGAGGGAGGGTTGCTGTTATGCGCTCCCCCATGCCGTCCACCCGAGGAGCGCATCATGGCC
>JBJOLA010000302.1:0-2768 GCA_046045815.1 Pseudomonadota bacterium | reverse complement strand
TGCGAACCCAGCACTATGCCGATATAATCGAACATCATAGTCGGCTCGATTTTGTTGAGGTCATATCAGAAAATTTCATGATCGACGGCGGACGTCCGCTTTGGATACTCGACCAGGTGCGTGAACGCCTGCCGGTCGCGCTGCACGGCGTGTCTTTGTCGATTGGTTCAATTGACGGACCAGATGCGGCCTATCTGAAGCGGCTGCGTCAATTAGTTGACCGCGTCGATCCGTTGTTCATTTCAGACCATCTGTGCTGGACCGGGATTGGTGGGATCAATTCACATGATCTGCTGCCGATGCCCTATACCGGTGAAGCACTGGATACTGTCTGCACAAATATTTCGGTTGCCCAGCATGAACTGGGGCGGGCGATGCTGTTTGAAAATCCATCCACATATGTGCGGTTCGCAGAGGATGAGATGGATGAGGAGGAATTCATCGCCGAAATGTGTAGCCGCACCGGTTGCAACATTCTGCTCGACATCAACAATGTCTTCGTGAGCGCGGCCAATCGCGGTTTCGATGCTACTGACTATCTTAACCGTGTGCCGGTTGAGCGCGTGAAGCAAATGCATTTGGCGGGGCATAGCCAAGGTATGCACGGATTGATCGACACGCATGACACGCCGGTATGCGACGCGGTGTGGGCGCTCTACGGCGAAGCGCTTGCTCGGTTTGGTCAGGTTGCGACGATGGTCGAGCGAGACGGGAATATTCCTCCTTTCGACGAACTGATTGGCGAAGTTGAAACGGCGCGGCGCATTGGCGAAAGTGTGCCGGTGGAATTCGCGTGACCAGCTTGCGCGTTTCACAGCAAACTCTGCTGGATTGGGTGCTAGACAAGCCCTCTGCGCCCGTGCCGAAAGTGTTGAACGCGGCGGGACTAGACGTCTACCATTTCGCCTATCGGGCGCGGTTGCGCGAAGCACTTGGTGAGACGTTTGAAAAGTGCTGGGCTTGGCTAGGCGACGAATTGCTCGATGAGACTGTCGCTGCCTTTGTGGCCACCTACCCACCAGCGACATGGTCTCTTTCAACTTATGGAGATCAGTTCCCGGCGTTTCTGGCGACCCATTTTTCGGATGACCCCGAGGTTGCCGAGCTCGCCGCATTGGAGTGGGCGCTTCACATCTGCTTTTCCGGGCCAGATGCGACACCGGTCGATTTGACAATCTGGACCGACGTCAACTGGGAACGGGCGATCCTCACTTTGGTGCCGACGTTTGCAAGCATCTGCCTGACGACCAATGTCGCCGCGATCTGGCGGGCGCTTGATGAAAATACCGAACCTCCGTCCGCCACGTGTCTGCCAGAGACAGTGCAATACCGAATTTGGAGGAAAGGATTTTCGCCGCATTTCAAGGCGATGGAACCAATAGAGAGTCGGGTTCTTGGCCTTGTAACAGAGCGATATTCCTTTGAACATATTTGCACCTTGCTGGTTTCCGAACAAGATGGTGCGGAAATCATACCGCTTTTGGGCAGCTATCTTCGCGACTGGCAGCAGGATCAAATCATTGCTGCGATAGCCTAGTCACAGAGAGCAACGCCATTCCGGCTCAAGCGCGCACGCCAACGATAATGGGCGAAATCCAGCAATATTAACCAATTGTTAACCCTAATCCTTCACTCGTTCCCGAGAGTTTTACGTCATTAGTCCATTTCGGACGACAAATGCGTCGGACAGGGGTTTGAGTATGTCGCAGACAGTGAGCAGTTTTCGGTCCGGACTTCGGACAGTTGTTGCAAGGCTCATTGCCTTCGTCTGCATCGCCGTCGCCGTCGTCGCGCCTGCCGTGGCACATACTGTTTCTTACGGCATCCTCGCGAGCAACACGCCGGGGACTTACACCTTCTACTATGGCTCCTATCACACTGGTGTAACACTGGTTGAAGGTTCGCTCGATCTGACATGTGGCACCGCGGCCAAGGTCACCAAGCCGTTCACGACGCTTTATAATTCTCTTCCAGCTGGATTGCACACCGGCGCGAACGCAAACTATTTCTTTGCCACGGGCTATACTGGCGATCCACTTGCGCCTGGCTATAGTGCAACAGCGCCTCATACTTTGGGGTCAACAACCGGGGCAGTTCAGGTTTGGGAGTCTGTGACGTTCACGGGCATCGCTGATCTTGGGACTTGCATCTATGCCTTCAACCCCGCTCCGCAAGGCAACGCGATTTCAAACAATTGGAACGGTGCCGGCATTTCGCCGATCGGTGCCATTGCTGGTGGCACGTTCCCGGTGCAACTGGGCCTGACCATCGCCAAGTCTTCAACAGTCTCGAGCTTTGCCACTGCGGGGACGCCAATTCCTTACACCTATGTTGTCACCAATTCGGGAACAGTGCCGCTCACCATCCCCGTGACAGTTGCCGACAATAAGACGAGCGTGACCTGTCCTGCGCTCACGGTTCTTTCTGGCACATCGCCCCCGCTAAACGGTTTGGGCGTTGGCGCGTCGATGACATGTACAAGTAATTACACCACAACCAGCGGCGACATTTCCGCCTTGGGTGTCACCAATACAGCGACCGCAACGTCGGGTGCCAATTTTGGCGGCACAACAACCGCTGTTTCGTCGTCCGCCACGAGCCTGACCGTTCCCGTCACCGCGCCAAAGGTGAAAATTCAAAAGACGACCGTCGGCATGGCTTTGTTCTTCCTGATCGGTTTCGCCCTCATCGCCACGCAGTTGCTCAAAATCACCGGCCTCGTGCTCGCGGGCGGCTTGCTGCTGCTCTGGGTTGCGTACAACATGTGG
>JBJOLA010000259.1:0-2545 GCA_046045815.1 Pseudomonadota bacterium | reverse complement strand
AAGACACCACGCCGATGACCTTCCGACTGATATTGTCCAGCGGACGCTCACCGGGTGCCATCCGGGTGAGCCAATCGATCAGATTATGCAGGGATGCGGTGTAGGTTCCATTGTGCATCGGCGTCGAAACGATCCAGCCGTCGGCCCAGCGGAAGTGTTCCTTGAGACGGAGCAGGCCCTCGGGCATTGGCTTGGCGTGGGGACCGCCGACCTTGCCTCCGCTGGTTGCCAGTGCATGCGGATCGCCAGAAACTGAATCGAAAAGGTCAGCGTCATAGACCGGAAGCGGGAACTCCTTGAGATCGAGGACGCGAACCTCCGCCCCCGCAGCGCGCGCTCCAGCGGCAGCGTTTTGGACCACGTACTTGTTGTAGGACTCGGTTCGGAGACTTCCCGCGAAGGCGAGGATCCGCGGTCGACGCTGTGACATTTTCAATCCCTTCCTTTGGCCTTGCCTCTGTCGGCGTATATTGCGCAAAATTTACCGGCTGCTCCGCGCGTATCTGGAGTACTACCCTCTGGCTTGCAACGCAATTCCAATAGCTCTATTCCAAGAGCGCGAATGCAGGAGTGAGCCAGCGTGTACGAAAAATATCGTGAGTTGAAGATCGAGCGGCGCGGCAGAATCCTGGTTGTCACGCTGGACAATCCGCCGCTCAACCCGACAACGCCGGTGTCGCACCGCGAGCTCTCGCAGATATTCGAAGACATCAACCACGACCGGGATACTGATGTCGTCGTGCTCACTGGCGCAGGCGAGCGCGCCTTCTCTGCCGGCGGCGATGTCGGCAAGATGGTCGAACGCTACGAATCGGCAGACCACGCCATGTGGAACCACCAGATGGAGGAAGCGCGTCACATCATCTACGGCATGCTCCGCCTCGAAAAGCCGCTGATCGGACGGATCAACGGCCATGCCATCGGCCTGGGATCGACGCTCGTTTCGCTGTGCGACATCAGCTATATGATCGCCAAGGCCAGGATCGCTGACACCCACGTCAATATCGGCCTGACGGCTGGCGACGGCGGATCGCTGATGTGGCCGCTCCTCATGGGATTCCAGAAGGCGAAGTTTCACTTGCTCACCGGTGAGGCGATGACCGGAAGAGAGGCCGCCGAATGCGGTCTGATCACGGGAGCGGTGGAGACGATAGAAGAGCTCGACGAAAAGGTGTTCGGCATGGCCGAGAGACTGGCAGCCAGCCCCCGGCTCGCGGTCAGCACCACAAAAATGGCGATCAACCTGGTGCTGCGAAAGATGCTGGAAGGCCTGGTCGAATCCCATCTCGGCTTCGAAACCCAGACCGCCTGGACCAAGGATCACCACGAAGCAGGCCTCGCATTCCGCGACAATCGCCCGCCCAAATTCACCGGCGAATGATCTCCGCTTCGTACGTGCATTGCCAAGCAACGCCGAATTACGGAGGCTGGGGACGCGAAATTTCGTGGAACGCGGGGTGGATTTTCGTGAACTCTCGTAAATGACTAGGTAAAATCAGAGTCTTGCGGTGGACTTCTGCCCGGATCGGGTCACTGTCTTTCTGTCGCAACCAAATGCGTGCCCCGGAAGAAATGAGCGAACACCCGAATTGAGGAGGAGCCGATGATCTCTGGTGAAAAGATTCTGATTACGGGCGTCACGGGAAGCGTAGCAGCCCCGCTGGCGCGATTCCTGGCGGCTGAAAACGAAGTCTGGGGCGCGGCGCGGTTTGCCGATTCGTCGCCGGACGGGGCCGCATCAGCGAAGCGCCGCGATCTGGAGGCTGCCGGGATCAAAACGTGTTCGGTCGATCTGGGGTCGGGACAGTTTGACGATCTTCCCGACGACTTCACCTATCTGCTGCACCTGGCCTGGATGCGCGGGGATAATTCCCAGTTGCAGGAAGCGATGCGCATCAACGTCGAGGGCACCGGTTTCATCCTGCAGCATTGCCGCAAGGCCAAGGCGGCCTTGGTCATGTCGAGCACCGCAGTCTACACCGCCAACAACGACCCGTGGCATGCCTATACGGAAGACGATCCCATTGGCCAGGGCGCGACCGGGGCGACGGCTTCGACCAGTCCGGCATCGAAGTTGGGCACCGAATCCGTGGCGCGCTATTGCGCTCGTGCATTTGACCTTCCCGTCGTCATCGCCCGGCTTTCCACGTTCATGGGAACCATGGCGACCTATCCCGCCTATTTCATCGGCTCGGTTTTGGCGGGCCGGACCATGGTGGCGCCGCACGACCCCAATCCGCATTCTCCGATCCATATCGATGACATGAAGGATCAGCTTGAAGCGCTGCTCGATGCGGCCGCCGCGCCTGCGCTGATCACCAATTGGTGCGGTGACGAAGTGACGACCGCGCAGGACTGGACTCGCATGGCGGCGGAGTTTTCCGGCAAGGAAGGCCGGTTGGAAATCCGTTCCGTGCCGGGATCTCCGCCCGGCGCAGTCTCCGATCCAGCGCGGCGGCGGTCCATCACCGGCCCCTGCAAGACCGACTTTCAGCAGTCTTTCCGCCAACTTTATGACCAGATGATGGGGATGCAACTGTGAAGG
>JBJOLA010000151.1:0-6593 GCA_046045815.1 Pseudomonadota bacterium | reverse complement strand
CAACGCCGCATTGCCCCGTGGCGGAATCAATGCCTGCTGAGGTGGAACTTCGCGTCGGTTCGGTGCCCGGCGTAGGTGATGCAGAGGTTGTACTCGTGTGGGAGCCCGCCTGGGACCCGGCCAAAATGTCTGATGAGGCCCGCCTTGAAATGGGAATGTTATGACCGACGTCAAAGCCCGCATCCGCCCTGCTGCACTCACCCTGACGCCTGCCGCTGAACAGCGCATCGCGGATTTGATGGCCACCGCGCCCGAAGGGACCATCGGCGTCAAACTCTCCACCCCGCGCCGGGGCTGCTCTGGCCTCGCTTATTCGGTTGATTATGTCAGCGAAGCCGTCGCGTTTGACGAACGGATCGAAACGCCGGGCGGCACCTTCTTTGTGGATGGCGGCTCAATCCTCTATCTCATCGGTTCCAACATGGATTGGGTGGAAGATGATTTCACCGCTGGTTTCACCTTTGAAAACCCCAATGCCAAGGGCGCGTGCGGCTGCGGAGAGAGCTTTACCGTCTAAACGGGGATGGACTTGCGTCCTGCCCGCTTTCGCCCCTAAGACGCCGCCAAAGAAGCAAGGGGACGGACATGGCGACCGCAGCAATCAGCATTGATCCGAAACGCGACCGCTTGGTTATCATCGCGTCATCACTGGGCACAGTGTTCGAATGGTATGATTTCTTCGTCTACGGTACGCTCGCTGCGCTGATCGGCAAGCTGTTTTTCCCGGCATCGAGTGACAGTGCGGCCTTCCTCAAATCGCTTGCCGTGTTTGGCGTCGGCTTCGGCATGCGCCCAATTGGCGCGCTGCTGTTCGGTGTGTTGGGCGATAAGCTTGGCCGCAAATATACGTTCCTCGTGACGATCACATTAATGGGCATTGCGACAGCCGGCATCGGTTTCTTGCCGACTTACGCGAGCGCGGGCGTAGCGGCACCGTTCCTGCTTGTCCTCCTGCGCGCGTTGCAAGGGTTGGCGCTGGGCGGCGAATATGGCGGCGCGGCGATTTATGTTGCCGAACATGCCCCGCAAAACAAACGCGGGCTCTACACCAGTTTCATTCAAGGAAGCGTGGTTGGCGGCTTTATCCTCAGCCTGATCGTCGTGCTTGGCACCACCGCGATCATCGGCAAGGAAGCGTGGGAAGCCTGGGGGTGGCGCGTGCCCTTCATCTTCTCGCTGCTCCTGCTCGCCATTTCTCTCTGGATCAGGATGAAGCTCTCCGAAAGCCCTGTGTTCAAGGCGATGAAGGAAGCGGGTGAAACTGCTAAAAACCCACTTGCGGAGAGTTTCAACAGCTGGGCCAAGGTTACGCGTCTGGTTGCAGCGATGCTCGGCGTGGCAGCGGGGCTGACCGTGATTTGGTACACCGGTTTGTTCCAGACTTTGTCTTTCATCCGCGATTCTCTCCGGGTTGACGATACGGTGGCAATGATTGTGGTCGGCACCGGCGCGACGCTTAGCCTGTTCTGGTTCATCCTGTTTGGCTGGCTGTCGGACCGCGTCGGGCGGAAAAAGCCGATCATCATCGGCTACATCATGACCATCATCCTGTTCTTCCCGTTGTTCCACATGATCGCCAACCTTGCCAACCCTGCTTTGGCGGCGGCGATGGCCCAAAATCCTGTGGTCGTGACGGGAAGCGATTGCTCGTTTGATCCTTTCGCGCAGTCCGGCCAGAAAACCGCGTGCGGCAAAGTGCTCGATAAGCTGTCAAAGATCGGCGTAGCGTACACCAAGGTTGACGGTCCCGGCGGAAGTGCGCCGACGCTGACCATTGGTGGAAAGTTGGCGGATGCGTCGTCACCCGACAGTGTGGAGACCAGCCTGAAGGCGGCGGGTTACAATCTCGACAAAGTCACGCCGCCGCTCGCCAACATCTTGGGCATACTCCTCTGCCTGATCGTGGTTGGTGCACTCACCGGGGCGACTTACGGCCCCGTCGCGTCCTACCTGGTGGAACTTTTCCCCGCGCGAGTGCGCTACACATCAATGTCGATCCCCTATCACATTGGTACGGGCTATTTCGGGGGTTTCCTACCCTTCATCGCCCAGCTGATCGTGGTGAAGACAGGCGATCCGTTCTCGTGGCTTTGGTATCCGATTGGCGTGGTCGCCGTCGCGCTGGTGGTGACGGCATTCTTCCTGCCGGAAACTTCGGGGAAGGATCTCGATTGAGCTGGCAATCACCGCTTCATCTTAGGCTCGATGGCGAGGCACTTGTTTCCAATTGGCGGTGGCTGGCAAAGCAAAGTGGCGCGGCGGCTTGTGGGGCGGCGGTCAAGGCTGATGGCTACGGCATTGGTGCGCGTGAGGTTGTCGCGCGGCTGGCAAAGGCGGGATGCCGGGATTTCTATGTTGCGACCTGGGGGGAAGCAGAGGCGCTGGGCGCGCTTCCTGAAGGGGTGGCACTCTCCGTCCTCCACGGGGTGAGAGCGGAAGATATGGAGGTGGCGGTGGGTTCCGTGGCACGACCAACACTCAACACCGTCGAACAGGTAAAACGCTGGCAGAGCACTGGCCTACCGTGTGACGTGATGATCGACACTGGCATGAACCGTCTTGGCCTTTCCGTGCGGGACGTCATTGACGGTGCGCTTGATGGCCTCAACATCGATACGCTGATGAGCCATCTTGCCTCCGCAGACGAAGACTGTGATCTCAACGCAAAACAACAGGCAACTTTCAGCGCGCTCGGTAACCGCACCAAAGTCAAGCGCCTCAGCCTCGCCAATAGCGCCGGCATCTGCCTTGGCGCTGACTATGCATTTGACCTCACCCGCCCTGGTCTCGCGCTTTACGGCGGCATCCCCCGCGCCGAAGCCGTTGGCCACATCGCGCAGGTTGCATTTCCCGAAGCACAGATTTTACAACGCCGCACAGTTTTGGCCGGGGATACGGTGGGTTACAACGCCACCTTCCTGGCCCACCAAGATATGGAAGTTGCCATCCTGAACTTGGGCTATGCGGACGGATATCTGCGCGGATTCTCCGGGACCGGCAGCGCAGGCGGTGGGCGCTTGCCCGTCATCGGTCGCGTCTCGATGGATCTGATCGCGGTATCGGTGGACGAAGAACCGACACTGGCAGAGGGCGATTGGGTGAGCATCGACTATCAACTTCCGGTCGCCAGCGCGGCATCTGGATTGTCGCAATATGAACTGCTTACCGGGTTGGGTTCCCGCTACACTCGGCAGTGGTCCTAGCTATGTTGCAGTGCACTATCCTTTGATGCTAAGCTCATTTTTTTGAAATCAGGGACCGGCACATATGGCCAAAGCAGCAAAGGGTTCGGGTGAACCCGGTAGCCCCATCATTATAAAAAAATATGCCAATCGCCGGCTCTATAACACGCAAACCTCGGCTTATATCACGCTCGATGATATCGCGAAGATGACACGCGACGGCCAGGAATTTCAGGTCCGTGATGCCAAGACTGACGAGGATATTACGCACACAATCCTCACCCAGATCATCATGGATGAAGAAGCGCGTGGCAGCACGATGTTGCCGTCGGGTTTCCTGCGCCAGCTGATTTCAATGTATGGCGATAGCATGCAAGCGATGGTGCCAGATTATCTTGAAGGCGCGATGGAAAGTTTCCGCAGTAATCAGGATCAGTTCAAATCCGCCCTAGCGGGTGCACTGTCGAGCAGTCCGTTTGGAGAACTTCACAAACGCAATATGGAGATGTTCGAAGCGGCAACCAGCGCCTTCCGTCCGTCAGACAAAGCTGCTGAACCCAAAGCCAGCCTCAAGGATGATGAGATTGCTGCGCTGAAAGCACAGCTGGCCGCGCTTCAAGAAAAAGTTGAGAAACTGGGTTAGTTAGCGCAGTCGCGCAGCAACCAGCGCCTTGAGATCGGCTTCCGGGCGCGGGCCATAGTGCGAAATAATCTCAGCCGCACACACGGCACCCATCGTTAGGCTATCGGCAACAGAGCGGCCCTGCACCTGACCCGCGAGGAAGCCTGCCGCAAACAGATCACCCGCACCTGTCGTGTCAACGACGGCATCGACTGGCTCAGCGAGAACCGTGGTGCGAACACCGCCAGTCATGGCGATGGCACCTTCTGCACCGTGGGTAACGACCAGCATCGGCACTTTGGGGGCGACGGCTGCCACCGCTGCATCGAAATCATCAATCTGCGTCAGCGCCCGGATTTCGCCTTCGTTGGCGAACAGGATGTCGATATCGCCCGCGTCGATCAGCGCGTTGAAGTCGTCGCGGTAACGACCGATCACGAACCCGTCAGACAGTGTGAACGCGACCTTGCGGCCTGCATCTCGCGCATAGCTGATCGCATCCTTCATCGCCGCGCGGGGTTCTTCTGGATCCCAGAGATAACCCTCGAGATAAAGGATCGCCGCACTCTCGATCATCGCCCGGTCAATCGCGGTAGCGGGCAAATATTGAGACGCGCCGAGGAAAGTGTTCATCGTCCGCTGACCGTCGGGTGTGACCAGGATCAAGCAGCGTGCCGTTGGCGGCTCAACATCGCGTGACGGAGTATCAAAACGGACGCCCAAAGCCCGGATATCATGGCTGAACACCTCGCCCAGCTGATCGCGCGCCACCTGTCCGATGAAGCCGCAGCTGTGGCCCAACGCCGCCATACCGGCAATCGTATTCGCCGCAGAGCCGCCACTGATTTCGCGGCCCGCGCCCATTTTCGAATAGAGGTCGGTTGCCCCCGCTGCGTCGATCAGCTGCATGCCGCCTTTAGTAAGGCCCTCGCTCGCCAGCAATGCTTCATCTGCAGCAGCAATGACATCAACAATGGCGTTGCCGATGGCAACAATATCAAGCGTGGGAGCGGGCATATTGGAACTGGCTTTCACTTAAATTCAGAAGCGGCTCGCCTAATGTGCGCATCCCCAATTGACAAGGGGCGACGGAGGACGGCACTCCTGCGGTCATGCTTCAGGCTCTTTCACTGACGGTCCGGCAATTGGGCGACCCTAAGATCATCCGCGTGCTCGCGAAGTCATTGGGTTTCACTCTTCTCGTGTTTTTGATCTTCGGCATTGGCTTGGTGTTTGTCTTTCGCTGGTTTGCCGCAGCGCACGGCGGGGGGCGGGATGGTGGCTTTGCCGCTGCTGCGATGGCGGTTCTGGCGGCGGCGGTGTTAGGCTGGCTGCTGTTCCGAGCAATTGCGATCCCGGTGATGAGCTTTTTCGCCGATGAAGTTGTGGCCGCCGTCGAGAAAGCCCACTTTTCGAGTGCCGCCGAATCTGCACTCAAAGTCTCCTTTGCCACGAACATACGGACGGCAGGGGCATCTCTGCTGCGCTTGATCGGTCTCAATCTGATCGCGTTGCCAGCCTATTTGTTCCTAATGTTCACGGCGGTTGGGCCATTCGTCCTGTTTGTGATCGTCAATGCGTTGCTGCTCGGTCGCGACCTGGGGGAAATGGTTGCTGTACGCCATCTCGATCAACGGGCGATGAAAGACTGGCTGCGGATGACACGTGCGCCGCGGGCGGCTATGGGGATGATCGTAACCGGGCTATTGTTGGTGCCGGTTGTCAATCTGATTGCGCCGATCATTGGAGCTGGAATGGCAACTCATTTGTTTCACAGGAGACACACGTGATTGGACGTTTAGTGTTGGGGACTGGCGGACTGGTGTTGCTATCGGCCTGCGCCACGACGGCGCCACCGCCGCGCGCGAGCATTGGCCGCCTGACCCCGCCACCGGTCACCCTGACTGGTTTGGAGCGGGTGATGGGCCATGATGCACGCAACCTGATCGCGTTGTTTGGCAATGCCGATCAGGATGTGCGGGAGACCACCGCCCGCAAATTACAGTTTGGCAGCGCAATCTGCATACTTGATGCCTATCTCTACCCTCCTGCTGCGGGGAAAGAGCCGCTCGTCACTTATGTGGAGGCGCGTCAGACGGACGGCAAGCCCATCGACAAGGCAAGCTGCATCGCCGCGCTCACCCGGCGGAAGGAAGCGCGCTAAGCGCCCATTCTACGGCGTCGCGGACGACATCAGATGGATCATGTAGCAACGCTTGCAGTGGTGCCGTCAGCGCATCGTCGCCGCTATTCCCGGCCGCAATCGCTGCATTGCGCACCATCCGGTCACGCCCGATCCGCTTGATCGGAGACCCGGAAAACACGCGGCGGAACCCGGCGTCATCAAGCGCCAGCAAATCGGACAAGGCGGGGGCAACCAATTCCGCGCGCGGCGCAAATGCTTTGTTCGCCGCAGCCGCCACCGCGAATTTGTTCCACGGGCACGCTGCAAGGCAATCGTCACAACCGTAGATCCGGTTGCCGATGCCCTTACGGAACTCCAGCGGAATCGGCCCCTTATGTTCGATCGTGAGGTAAGAAATACAGCGTCGCGCGTCGAGCTGATAGGGCGCGGGAAAAGCATTGGTTGGGCAAGCAGATTGGCAGGCCGTGCAAGAGCCGCATTGATCACCGTGGGAGGCGTCTGGCTTCAATGCGAGCGTCGTCATGATCGTGCCGAGGAACAGCCAGCTGCCATGTTCGCGGCTGACAAGATTGGTGTGCTTGCCCTGCCAGCCCAGCCCTGCCGCGACGCCAAGCGGCTTTTCCATGACGGGCGCAGTATCGAC
>JBJOLA010000214.1:0-5379 GCA_046045815.1 Pseudomonadota bacterium | reverse complement strand
CTTCCGCGCATCTGGCGGCAAGGACGACGCTGTAAGGCTTGCCCCGCCCAAGCGGATGACGCTTGAGCAGGCGATTGCCTATATTGACGATGATGAGCTGGTTGAGGTGACACCAAAGAGCATCCGCCTGCGCAAACGCCATCTTGATCCACATGAACGCAAGAAGGCGAGCCGAGCTAAAGTAGCGGCATAAACCGCCGCCTCAAACCTCGGCTTGACGCGGTGGTAAACTGACTCCAGCGATCAGCACCGCACCGACGACGAGTGAGACGGCGGCTATAAGTTCGGGCACGTCATAGCTGCCCGCAACATCGCGCAGGCGTCCGAAACCGACAATGCCCAAAGCGTTGCCGACCCAGCCCAAGCTAAGAACAGCACCGTAAACGCTGCCGTAGCGGTGCATCCCGAACCGGCGGGCCACGAAGAAGGCGAAGATATCAATCTCCGCGCCGTGCTGAACACCGATTAGCATGGCAGCGATCAACGCGAGGATGAAGTTGTGGTTGCCCCCCCACAGCAAGAGGAAACCGCTGGCAGGCACGAAGATGAAGAAGAACGCCACCCGACGCGGCGGAAAATTATCGAGCGCCAGGCCAGTGAGGATGCGGCCAAATATTTGGCCCACTGCATAAGCGGAAACGGCAAACGCAGCATGAGGCGCACTCATGCCCTCCTCCTGAATCATCGGTGACATCTGGCTGATGAAGCCGCCACCCGCGATTGACATCGCGACAAGTGACGCCGCGAGTTGCCAAAATGCGGCGCCCCGTAGAAAACTGAAATCGCTGGGCGGGCGTTCGCGGACGATCCGTGTTTGATCGCCGTCGCCGGGTTCATTCTTCACTAACAACAGAACGGCGGGCAAACCAACGGAACCCGCCAGAGCTGCGAGCGCAAAATAGCCCGCCCGCCATCCTGCTGTGGAGATCAGTCCGGCAAGCAGAGGCGGCGTAACGACGGCCAACAGGGAAAGCCCCATTGCTGAAAGCCCGAGGGCTAATCCGCGATTGGCATCAAACCAAGCATTGACCGGTCGGGTAGTGGTGAGTCCGGTCGTGCCGTTACCGACGAAGCCAATGCAGAGCGCGCTGATCGCAAACATCGGCAGGCTTGTCACCAGCAGCGCCGTGGAGAGATGCACGGCAATCATCGCCAGGATGCAGCAGGTGAACACTTTGCGAAATCCCCACTGATCGGTTGCCCAGCCGATCAGTGGGGAAGATATAGCACCGACAATCACAAGCGCCTGTACCCCGGCCATCGCGCCGCGTGTTACGCCAAATTCTGTGCTCATGGGCAACACAAACAGGCTGAACGTATAAAAGAACAGGCTCGCACCCGTTCCCACGCCCAACGCTGCGCCCAAGACGATTCGCCAGCCACGCCGCCATTCATTGTGTCGTTCGGGTGAGAAATCCATCAAGCAAAGGGTGTTGGGGAGGCGAGCCGTTCTGTCAATCAGGTAAAAATGGTGCGCTGCACAAAAACTTCTTGCAATTCGCAACATCAGTCTATATTGTGCACTGCAACATAGAAATGTTGGAGACCGAATGTGGCAAAATTCAAAGCCGCTGCACAACAGGGTAAAAAGAGTGAAACCGCATCACCCAAAGTCGGGACAGCGGCCAAATTAAAAGTGAAGAAGGTCGCATTTGCGGCTGCCCCTAAAAAAGGATCGAAAATCATGAACGACACTGTGAAGCAAGTTGAAGAGACCGTAAAAGCTGCCACTGCAGAAGCAACCACGCAGGCAACCGAAATGTTCAAGGACATCAACGTCAAAGCCAAGGGCGCATTGGCCAAGGTTGGCGATATTTCCAAGGACGCCGTTGAATTCAGCAAGGCAAACCTTGAAGCCGTCGTCGAATCGGGCAAGATTGCCGCCAAGGGTGCGCAGACTGCCACTCAATCCGCCGCTGAGCTTGGCCGCAAGAATTTTGAAGCGACCACTGCTGTTCTCAAGCAAGTTGCCGCTGTCAAATCTCCGACCGAGTTCTTCAAGTTGCAAGGCGATTTCGCCCGCTCCCAGTTTGATTCGGCTGTTGCTGAAATGTCGAAGTCGAGCGAGTTTTATCTCAAGCTCGCTGGTGAAGTTTTCCAGCCAATCCAAAACCGTTATTCGGTTGCGGCAGAGCAAGTTAAGGCGCGCATGGCTGCCTAATCTGGCACCGCCACGTTACGTCGAAGCGACCGTTCCGAGCAATCGGGGCGGTCGTTTTGCTATTTAAGCATCTTCGCATCTTGCCCTTTGGGGTCTTCTTGCCATATTCTAAGGCTATGAAGATCATGATGGCCAATAAGCGCGACGAAGATGATGACGGCGGCACCGGTGTTGGCGTTGCAACGCGCACCCGCACGCGTACCAAGAAACCGACTCCCTACAAAGTCTTGATGCTTAATGACGATTACACACCAATGGAGTTTGTGGTCCTTTGCCTCCAGCGCTTTTTCCGGATGAACATGGAAGATGCGACTCGGGTGATGCTGCACGTTCACCAAAAGGGAGTGGGTGTGTGCGGCGTGTTCAGCTACGAAGTGGCCGAAACTAAGGTTACCCAAGTGACCGACTTCGCGCGACAGAATCAACATCCATTGCAATGCACGTTGGAGAAAGCGTGAGCGGTGCTGTGCTTGTGGTCGGTGCTGGCGATGCGACGGGCGGCGCGATTGCGCGTGCCTTTGCGGCTGAAGGGCTGACGGCCTGCGTCAACCGGCGGGCGCGCAACGTTGATCAGCTTGAAGCACTGGCCCAATCGATCCGCGACGATGGGCAAAACGCAAAGGCGTTCCCCGGTGACGCCCGCGAAGAAGCCGACATGGTCCGCATTGTTGACGAAATCGAGCGTGACATCGGCCCGTTGGAGGTGGCGGTGTTCAACATCGGCGCCAATGTGCGCTTCCCGATCACTGACATGACGGCCCAAGTGTACCGCAAGGTATGGGAGATGGCGTGTTTTTCAGGGTTTCTGATGGGGCGCGAAGTGGCCAAGCGGATGATCCCGCGCGGACGTGGCACGATTTTGTTTACTGGCGCAACCGCGAGCCTGCGCGGTGGTTCGGGCTTTTCGGCCTTTTCTGGTGCCAAGGCGGGGCTGAGGATGTTGGCGCAGAGCATGGCGCGTGAGTTGGGTCCGCAGAATATCCATGTTGCCCATATCGTGATTGATGGCGGCATTGATACCGATTTCATCCGCAGCATTCGCCCCGATTTTGACGCGATGAAAGCGGCCGACGGGGTGCTCTCCCCCGATGCAATTGCCGCCAACTATGTGTTTCTCCACAAGCAACACCGAAGCGCTTGGACGCATGAACTTGATCTGCGGCCCTGGAGCGAGAGTTTCTGACGATGACTAAGAGCTTTGACTTCCTGTTCGATTTGGGGGGGCCGAATGGCTATCTCGTGCACAAAGTGCTGCCGGAATTTTGCGCGCGGACCGGTGCCACCGCCAATTATGTGCCGGTCCTCCTCGGTGGCCTGTTCAAAGCAACAGGCAACCGTGCGCCGATGATGCGCTATGCCGATGCCCCTGCAAAGCTCGCCTATGAACGGCTTGAGTTCCGCCGGTTCATTGATGCCAACGCGCTTTCCCAATTCAAATTCAATCCGCATTTTCCGGTCAATTCATTGCTGATCATGCGCGGTTTGATCGCGGCAGGGCGTGAGGGTGTTTTCATGCCCTACGTTGAGGCGATGATGTCGGCGATGTGGGAGCAGGGATTGAACCTCGCTGAGCCCGATGTCGCCATTAAGGTGCTTGAAGCGGCGGGTCTCGACGGGGCGAAGTTGATTGCGATGGCAGGCGATTCCTCAGTCAAGGAAGAGCTCGTACGCAACACCGATGAAGCGGTTGCGCGCGGCGCGTTTGGCATCCCAACCTTCTTCGTGGGGGATGAGATTTTCTTTGGCAAGGAACGGCTAGGGCAAGTTGAAGCCGCGTTGGCGCGCGCATAGGCTTGCGCCTCCCTCGCCATCCGTTAATAGCGGCGCATGGATAGAATTCTCATTCGCGGCGGCAACCGCCTCAACGGCAAAATTCCCATTTCTGGCGCAAAGAATTCAGCGCTCACATTGCTGCCCTGTGCTCTTTTAACCGATGAGCCGTTGACGTTGCGCAACCTGCCCCGATTGGCAGACGTGGATAGCTTCGGCCATCTGCTCAACCAGCTTGGCTGTTCGACGATGATCGAAGGCGCGCGTCCTGAAGATTTCGGGCGGGTGATGACGTTGCGGGCAGGCAAGGTGACGGCGACGATTGCGCCCTATGACATTGTTCGCAAAATGCGCGCCTCTATCCTCGTGCTTGGGCCTTTGCTGGCACGGGCGGGTGAGGCCAAGGTTTCGCTGCCCGGCGGCTGCGCGATTGGCAACCGCCCGATTGATCTTCACTTGAAGGCACTCGAAGCATTCGGCGCGGAAATGGAAACCACCAATGGTTATGTCATCGCCCGGGCAAAGGGCGGACGCCTTCCCGGTGGCAAGATCATTTTCCCTGTGGTGTCCGTTGGCGCGACGGAAAATGCCTTGATGGCTGCGTCGCGCGCGAAGGGTACTTGCATCATCGAAAACGCCGCGCGCGAGCCCGAAATTGTCGATCTCTGCAACTTGCTGGTGGCGATGGGTGTCAAGATTGACGGGATCGGCACGGAAACCCTCCTAATAGAGGGCGCAGACCGCCTTCACGGCGCAACATACCGGGTGATGCCTGACCGGATCGAGGCGGGCAGCTACGCCTGCGCCGTGGGCATTACAGGGGGTAGTGTGGAACTTGTCGGTGCCGAACCCGCTGACATGCAGGCGACGATCGTTGCGTTGCGGGAGGCGGGCCTAGACGTCGTTGAGACGGCCAACAGCATCACCGTGACGTCAGACGGGAAGATTGGACCCCTCACATTGTCAACCGCGCCCTACCCTGGCTTCGCGACCGACATGCAAGCGCAGTTCATGGCGATGCTCACCAAGGCTGACGGTGCAAGTGTGCTGACCGAGACCATCTTTGAAAACCGTTACATGCACGTGCCCGAACTCGCGCGGATGGGCGCAGATATTCAGACCCGTGGCCGATCCGCCGTCGTGCGCGGCGTGGAGACGCTCAATGGCGCCCCCGTAATGGCGACTGACCTCCGAGCCTCTATGAGCCTGATCATCGCGGGGCTTGCGGCGCAGGGGGAGACCAACGTCCAACGCGTCTATCATCTGGATCGCGGTTATGAACGGCTGGAGGAAAAGCTCTCTGCTGTGGGTGCGGACATCGAGCGGGTTAGCGACGGATAGAGTCGTTCGGTTTTAGAGCGTCGTGTGATAAATATGCAACCCCCGTCATTTCGAGCGAAGCGCGGCAATACACACTCTGGTGCCCCTGGCTTGCCGCGCGTAGCTCC
>JBJOLA010000213.1:0-4201 GCA_046045815.1 Pseudomonadota bacterium | reverse complement strand
CTGGTTTCTGGGGACGAAATCCGAGCGGAAACTGTGATTCTTGCCATAGGTACGCAGGGCAATCCAAATCTGATGCGCTGTCCCGGCGGGGATCTGCCCCATGTCCAATATTCGCTCGACGATCCCACGGAATATGTTGACGAACATATCGCGGTCGTCGGGGGCGGTGATGCCGGGATCGAGAATGCGCTGGGGCTGGCGGCGGACCCCGAGCAACGCAATATCGTGACCATTGTCAATCGCGGCCCTGAATTTTCGACTGCCAAGGACGCCAACGTCAAAGCGTTGTTTGCCGCGCGAGACGCTGGACGCATGATCGTTCGCGCGGACACGACGCCAAGCCTTGTCGAACCCGGCTTCATCACATTTGACACGACGGACGGCGAAGTCCGGGTCAAATGCGATCGGATCATTGCGCGTATGGGTTCCGCCCCACCGCGCAAATTCGTCGAGAGCTGCGGGATAAAGTTCACGAGTGAAGATCGTGTGTCCTATCCCGTGCTCTCACCCACCTTTGAAACAACAAACCCTGGTCTCTATGTTATCGGTGCGCTGGCCGGCTATCCGTTGATCAAACATTGCATGAACCAGGGTTATGACGTTGTTGAATTTATCAATGGCAATGCCGCCCTTAAGCCTGCGGATGAACCCATTCTTGAAGCCAAGTTCAAAGGCCTGCCGGGCAGCCGTTCCGTAGACGAGTGGCTGGAATTTCTGCGCTCAAATGTGGTGATATTGAACGATCTCACGCCCTTGCAGATGCGCGAATTCATGCTCGATTCTGAAGTGCGGGCTTATGCGCGGGGTGATGAGATTTTCGTTCGCAATGATCCCGGGTCCTCACTGTTCGCCATCGCTGATGGCTCGGTCAATGTGCAGGTCAACGCAACGGATCCGTCTATCATCGTCCCGATCAACAAAGGTTCGATCTTTGGCGAGGTCGGTCTGATTTCGGGGAGACGGCGGGGCGCGACGATCATTGCCGCTGAACCGAGCATTTGCGTTGAAGTATCCCGGTCCGCTGCGCTCAAGTTGCAAGCGTCAGTGCCCGCAGCGAAGCGGGCGATTGAACGCATTTCAATCGAACGGCAATTGCTGCAGCTGTTTGGGTCGGGCTTGCAATCGGCTGATCTGGGAAATGTCCTCGATTCCGCCGAGATTTTGTCGATCAGCGCGGGCAAGCCCGTCATCACCGAAGGCGATGAAGGCAATGATATTTTTGTCGTCCGCCAAGGATCAATGGTGATTGAAAAGGCCATTGGTGGAAAACCGGTGTTTCTGTCGTATCTTCCAGCGGGTTCTTACGTAGGCGAGATGGCGCTAATCGCGGGCGGGAAACGGACAGCCACGGTCCGCGCGGCCATCAAATCCGAAGTGATCCGGCTTAGCGGCGATGCGTTCACCCGGTTGTTAGCCGCAAAACCGCAACTTCTCTCGAAGTTCAAGGCCGAAATGGCTGCTCGGCAGGACGTAAATGCCTTCATCGAAGCACAGAAGGGTAGCTTCTCCAGTGCGGTTGACATGTATTCAAATGTGGCAAATTTCTTGGTTGAGAACGGGATCGGCGAAGCGACAGACGTACTTTTGATTGACGAAAATCTGTGCGTTGGATGCGATAATTGTGAAAAGGCATGTGCAGACAGTCATGACGGCTTGTCGCGGCTCGACCGGGAAGCGGGCCGTACATACGCACATCTTCACGTGCCTACATCATGCCGCCACTGTGAACATCCGCACTGTATGGCGGATTGCCCGCCCAATGCGATCCACCGGGGGCCGGACGGCGAAGTCTTCATCGATGAGACCTGCATTGGCTGCGGCAATTGTCAGCGCAATTGCCCTTACGGCGTGATCCGGATGGAGGCAGAGCCTCCGAAAAAGCCGGGCATACTGAGCTGGCTGCTGTTTGGGCGCGGTCCGGGGCCGGGTGAGCCCAGCAAAAAATGGAGCTATGCTCACGCCGATCCGAAGGTTGAAAAGAGCAAGAAGGCAATCAAATGTGACATGTGCGCCGGGATATCGGGCGGCCCAGCCTGCGTCCGTGCCTGCCCCACGGGTGCCGCAATCCGGGTCGCGCCGGAACAATTGCTCACCGCATCCCGACTTGAGCGGACAGATTCGTAGTGGCGGCAAAGTCTCGCGCGCGCGCCACGCAGACCGGACGAACACGCAGTGACGGTTCGCATGACGGCTATATGCGTTACCGACGCTTCCTGTGGCTGAAGATCGCTGCCAGTTTCTGTCTGATCGCCCTATTGGCCTATGGATGGATTGATGTGCAGCCGCGCCACAATGGGGGAAGCTGGTATGGCTATATTCTCGGCACCATCGGCGCGCTCCTGATCCTCTGGTTGACGTTGCTGGGCCTGCGAAAACGTGTGATGACGCGCGGCAATTGGTCGCTCAAGGCGTGGACGTCGGCGCACGTCTATCTGGGCCTCAGCCTGATCATGATAGCGACGCTGCACACTGGTTTTCAGCTTGGCTGGAATGTGCACACACTGGCTTACGGGCTGATGTTATTGGTGATCCTTTCCGGGATATTTGGTGTGACGGCTTATGCGATTGTTCCGCGGGCGATGAGCGAAAATCGCGAGGAAATGACAGAAAGCCAGATGCTTTCGGGGTTTCGCTCGATTGACCGTCAATTGCATGATGGCGCCCAGCCGCTCGATCAGCGCCATGCTGCTCTTGTACAACGATCACTTGACCAGAACCCCTTCGGAGGCAGTATTTTTCGCAGGCTTTCAGGCCGATATCCGCGCTGTGCAACCCGGCTCGCCCAATCGGCCATCCATCAGGACACAATTTCAAACCCGAATATGGGAGATGATCCGCTCGAAAAGATCGACATACTCCTCTCCCGGAAGAACGCGATGCTCATGCGACTGCGAAAGCATCTCCGATACAAAGCGCTGCTTGAAATTTGGCTCTACGTTCACGTGCCGCTGACTTTCGCGTTGATCGCTGCGCTAACCGCGCACATCATCAGCGTCTTCTTTTACTGGTAGGGGCGGGCAAGCATGACCTTCATCGTCCGCCAGATTTCGCACACGTCCGAAGGGCAAGAGATCGTCCGCCCGACCACGTACCAGTCAAAACAGATAGTGATTGGGCGTGATGCATCTGCTGAAATCAACCTCGCTGATCTCGCCGTTGAGTTGCGGCACGCCACGATCACCGCCGGGGATCAAGGCAAAATCATCGTTGAATCGATCTCAGGTCTGGGCTTTGCTATGGACGGCCGCAGCACGATGCGCGCGGAAGTGCGCCCTGCCGCCGGCGCGGAACTGCGATTTGGCAGCCACAGGCTTTCGGTGTCGGGCGATGATGCTCAAACGATTGTTACGGTCGAGCGGGCGGCTGCGCTCTCTGAGGCGAGTGGGGCGAAGGAGGAAAACGGCCTTTTTACCGTCAAGGGGTTACTCCCTGGCCGACGGATTGCGGCATGGAGTCTGATCATCGCCGTGCTCGGCCTGTTCCTTGCGTGGCCGATCAACAGCTATATCCATTCGCACGGCGTAAAAGACCGCGGGCCGGGGTTTCATGCGGACAAGATGTGGTCAAGCGGTTCGCTGAGCCTCGCGCACAAGAGCCTCGAGAATAATTGCCAAGTGTGCCACACCACGAAATTCGTCGCGGTGACCGATGAGGCTTGCCTGAAATGCCATAAGAATGACGCCCACGCTCACGGCGATCCGGCGCGGCTCGCAATGGCGAAGGCACCCCCGGATTTTATGGGAAAACTGAAGGGCTTCTTCAGGGTGAAGTTCAATCATCCAGCGGGGCGCTGTGTTGATTGTCATACCGAACATGAAGGGGCGGGCAAGATGCCGGCCACGGCTCAAGCATTTTGCGCCGATTGTCATGCGTCGCTTAACACCCGTCTGCGGGACACGAAAATCGCGAACGCCGGGGACTTCGGCAATGCGCACCCCGAATTCAGTCCGCTCATTACCGTGGGGATCGAGGGCGACAAGCGGATGACCCGTCGGGTATCATTCTCGACCCATCCCACCGAGGATAATGGCCTGAAATTCCCGCACAACATCCACTTGTCCAAGACCAACGGCATCGCGCGGATGGCGCAAACTCTGGCAGGTGATCAGGGGTGGGGGGCAAGTCTGGTCTGCAAGGATTGCCACACGCCTACCGCTGACGGCACACGTTTCCGCCCGGTCGAAATGGAGGAGAATTGCGG
>JBJOLA010000359.1:0-5631 GCA_046045815.1 Pseudomonadota bacterium | reverse complement strand
CTGGCATGCTTGCGCGGTAGGCCTTCTTTTGCAGTTCCGTAGCGATAACCGGGTTCGGTGAAAATCAACACTTCCGCCCCCCCAGCGGCGGCTGAATTGGCGACTGATCGCGCGCGGTAGGTGAGTGCTTCGGCATGGCTGGGCAGCGAACGTGGCGCCACGATGGCCAGGCGCGTACTCGCCGGTTTGGCGCTTCGTTCGCGCGGCGGAATGCTGACAGGCGCCACCAGTTCGGCTGCGTCAGATTTAATAGCGGCTGCACGCGCAATTTGTGCCGCATTGCTCAGGACTGCGGGATCACACACATCAAGAAGTGCTGCGGCTCGCTTGACGTCGCCGTCGTCGTAAAGTTCGAACGCAAAGCTGCGAAGTCGGGACTCGGAGGGGTTAAGTTGCGCGCCCGCCATCGCGAGCTTCGCAGCCTCGGCGGGCTGATCGACGCGAAGGTCATGTGCGAGTTCGATCAGCACGCGCGCTTTTTCGCGCGTCTGACGTTCAGGTAGCGTTGCGACGAAAGTCACGACTGCTTCATGGCCATCGCGCTTGAGGATCTGCCGCGCGTCTTCTACGTAACGAAGTCGGTCAGACGGCCGATTTGCTTTTCCGGAGCCGACACCTTCATGCCGTTTCGCGCGCTGCATGAGCCAAAGCATATAGAGCGCCTTAGGCAAGGCGCGGATGCCCTTCAAATTGCGCGTATCCACCAAAATCGCACCAAGTCGGTACGACAGTGTACGTCGGATATTGGTAAGCTGCCGCTCAGACTCGCGGAGTAGGGTGCGCAATTCTATGATCTCTCGGTCAAGATCGAGCTGAAAGCGCTTCTTTTCGGCGAGTGCGGCATTTGCTGCATCCAGCTCGCGCGCCAGATCGGATGGCGGCGTGCGCGCTGGCGGGGATGGCTTGGCGCCTTCATCATGTTGAAAAAATCGGTCTTTAAGCAAACGTCTTACGCCCCTAAGTTTACGGCATCATTTGCTAGCAGAATCCCGCGTGCATGTCGAACCAGCCAGCTTGCGCGGTAAGTCTCGCGCATTTCCCGTCCTTTTTGCGTTGCGAGGCCATACGCTGGATCTCCGCTAATTGATGTCGCGGTCCAGGACGCCACCGTCAAGAGCGATCCTTCGCGCAGCACGTTGCGCCTGCCAAGCTTCAAATCCAACCGTGCCAAAAATTCGGAGTCCGACCCGAACGGGACTTCTTCGATTGGCCCGACAGCAATCATCGCAGCTCGTTTGACAATCAGGCAAGCCGGCGAGAGTCGCACAAGTGGCGCAATGTGAGGCGACATCGGACGTCCATCCGCGCCGATCCGAACGTACATCGACACTGACGCCGCGCGGCGGGCGGCCCCAATTTGGCGTTCAACGCGCCGAGGATGCGCCCAATCATCGGCATCGTGAAGCATCACATAGCTGCCCGTGCTGGCCGCAATGCCGGTGTTCCGCGCGCCAGCAGCCCCGGGTTTGCGATCATTGGATAAAACACGAACCCGCCGATCCAGTTTTGAGAGGGCGCTGGCGATTTGCACCGAAGCGTCGCTAGACCGATCATCAACGAGGATGATGTCAATATCCTGCCAGCTTTGCGCGAGTATGGAACGCACCGACATCGTCAGTGTTGGCGCGGCGTTGTGAAATGGTATCACCACAGACACTTTAGGTCCTGATACTGATCCGGGCGTTACTGACGCGGCCAAACTCTCAAGGCTCAGCGGCCCCTCCGCATCGGGCCGGACGGGTGCTTCCAGTGTGTCGTCGGCAAAGGCGGACGCGAAATGACGGCGGCATTGGCGCCAGTCTGAGTTTGTCGCGGCGATTACAGATCGCAGGATGTTTGCTTCCCGACCGCTCTCCCCGGTCAATGCCAACGTGGCCAAATCTGGACGATTGGCAGCGAGAGCATAAGTGGCCCGGTCCGTCGGGAACAGCGCGCCTGAAAGCGCAAGGGCAGCGTGAGGATCGTACATCGCTAACAGTCGCATCCCGCGTAGCAGCGTTGACGGCGCGACTTGGCGCCTTTTCCCGATGGCGGCCAGCGCCGGAATCACCTCACCAACGGCGGCATTACCAAGAAACAGCGCTTCCCAGTCGTTTGGCTGCGCGACAGACAGCGCAGCGCGGTGCAATCCGAGCCGCGCCAATACTGTCGCATCCTCCGGCTCCGCGCGTAATGCGCGGGTATCCCCGCGTGCCGCAGCGTCCCGTGCTATGCGGGTCCGCATCTTGCCTTTGGGCAAGAACGGCAACAAATGAACAAGCCCCTTAAGTTGTTTGAAATACATAGTTTATGTATATAGTCCGTTGTCGTTTCCATTTTCGCCGAGCACTCAACTGACATGAATCAAGCGATGTTGCTAGCCTCCCGTACCCGAGGTGACTGGCATTCAGACGGTGTGGACGTGATCTCCAAGGCCGTCGATGCTGGGTTGACTGGCACAGAGCGAAACGCACCACGTTCAGACTTAGCGGGCTCACGCGAAGCGCGGGACCTGCTGGTGCAAGCGCGACGAGATGGCGGATTTCTGGCATCCTTGCCACGCGCGCTCGAACTGGTTGGCAATCACCCCCACACTCTCGCCATTCAGATCAACGCAGCACGAATTCTGCTTGAAGGTGGTGATAAGCATCAGGCGCTCGCCGCGTGGCGATCAATCAGCTTTCGTTTTCCAGACTCTGTCGAGGCGTTCCGGCTCTATGTCCGTCTGGTGCGGCAAAATACCGGATATGATGCCGCGCTGGCGCTTGTCGATGAGCGCTTTCCCGGGTTGACCGCGCCTCACAATCCCGACGAGCTGTTGGTATTTGCGATGGCGCTTGAGGAACTGGAATTGGTCGAACAAGCGGCGTCGGCCTATGAGAATGTGACAATCATCGCGCCAGACAGAGCCATTGCTTGGCGTCGCCTTGCCCATTTGCAGGAGCGCAGCGGGCAATTGCGGCAGGCTGAAAAGACTTTGGTCGCAGGCTATTCTGCTTGCGGCGATCGATCACTGAACAAGCTCGTCAGTGCGTTGCGCCGCAACATTCAGACGCTCGAAAGCTTTTCAGAAAGTGGCGATTTTGACGGATCGCCGATGTCGATCGCGGCAGTGCGCTTCATCGTTGATGAGATCATGCCAAACCGCGCCGCGCTAGACCTTTCGCCCCGCGAACATGTTGGATCGACTATGTTCGTCGTGGGTTCGCTCGGGTCCGGCGGCGCAGAACGACAGTTGGTCACGACGGCTCTGGGGCTGCAGCACGCGATTGATCACGGCACCAGCGTAGGCGACGCCGAAATTTGCGGGCCAATCGCCGTCGCGTGTCGCACCCTGAATGCCAGACTGGGCAATGATTTTTACCAGCCGATGCTTGAAAAAGCGGGGGTGCCGGTTTCATCCTACATGGCAACCGAGCCTTTTGGCGGACGGGTCCGCGCGTCCGTTGCCCGCAAATATAGCGCAGCGGTTGAATTTCTGCCCCCCCGGATGCGCGAAGGGATGGTGCACCTTGCCGATCTTTTATGCGATGTCGCGCCGAGTGCGGTGAACATCTGGCAAGACGGCATGATCCTTGCCGCTGGCCTTGCTGCACTGGTCGCGCGCGTGCCGCTGATCATTCTCTCGGTGCGCAGTATGCCGCCAACCCACCGCGTCAACCGCTGGAAGCTCGAAATGGAGCCGGTTTTCCGGGCCTTGCTGTCAGCTCCCGGTGTCGTGCTCACCGCCAATTCAACGCAGGCGGCGCGGGCCTATGAAGCGTGGCTCGGTTTGCCGCATGCGTCGGTGCCGCTCATCGCCAATGGGGTTGAGCCGCTGGCCCATGTGCCCGGCGAGGGTGATGAAGCAGTGTGGGGCAAATTCACGCAGCAGCATCTTGCAAGGGGAAACAGTTTCACGCTTGGCACTGTGATGCGGATTGATGACAATAAGCGCCCGTTCGACTGGCTCGAAATCGCAGCCACGCTGCACGGCACGCACCCCGGCACCCGCTTCCTGATCGTCGGCGACGGGCCACTGGCGGACGAGGCGCGCGAATATGCCGCGCGTTTGGGGTTGGCGGACCGGGTGCTGTTCACGGGCCGCTCACGCTCGGTGGGCTTTTGGCTCGCCAAGATGGATGCGCTGCTGCTGACGTCACGCTTTGAAGGCACGCCCAACGTTTTGATCGAGGCACAAATGGCGGGTGTCCCGGTGGTGACCACACCAGCGGGCGGGGCGGCGGACGTCGTGCAAGAAGGCGTTACTGGCTTTGCGCTCCAGTCACTCGAAACGATTGATGTGGATGAGGCAGTAAGCGCGCTGATGCAGATTGTGCGCCAATCGCCCGAACAACGCGCGGCAATGCGCGCTGCTGCGATGGAGTGGTCAACCCAGCGTTACTCGGTCGAAAAGATGCTGCAATCCACCGTCGATGTGCTCCGCATGGACGCGCGGAAGCCGTTGCTGGGGGCGAAGAGCCCGTCTACCGCGCCGGGGCGCGCCGCTTCCGCTTGAGCAGCCCCGCGACCGGCAGATCGACGATCCCCAAATCCCGCAACGTCATATCCGCACCGTGTTCTGCACAGAAATCGAGTAGATCCTGATCGTAGAAGCTGTCATTGCCTTGAATGTGCAGATTGAGTTCGAGGTGAATGATCGCATTTGGCGCAGAGTGGTTTTTTGCCAAATCACGCAACAGCAATATCCAGTCTGCCACTGGCCAATAATCTCTGCTCCCATCAGGATATGAACGAATATAGTCAAACACCTGCCAGATAATCGTGATGCGATCAAAGGGCCCACCCACATCCGGATATGGCTGCCCTTGAACAACGGGGATAATCCGGCGGTCCACTTCGAACGCCGCTGCGATGTCATTGTAAAGTGGGACGGAAATATCAGTTCCTGTCACGGAATGACCAAGGCCCTGTGCGACGGCGGCAAAATGTCCGGCACCCATGCCAATGTCTAGGATGCGCAGCGGCGCCGCCCCATCCAATCCCAGTCGCTTGGCAAGGGCTACATTTCGGGCGATCCAGTAAGGCAAATCCGCATATTTATAAATTCCTACCGGATCGAAATCGACGAGTTCGCTCCGATATTTTTTTTGGAGGACACGCACTTTTTTGGGATCAATCGACGCAATTGCCTGATCATAGATTGATCGACCCACTTCAGCTACCCAAGCTTCACGAACCGCCTTTGCGCGCTTTATGTAACTTTCTAATGGTTGATTGGTCATTCGATTACTTCCTCGGCTTCGTCCTCGATATTTGACTGACGATTTTCGACATCGTCGCGCACAAAGCAATAATATGTTCGGCTCATCGGAGTCGGATTTTGCCAACCTGATGCGACGAGTCGGTCAAGCAATTGCGCTTGGGCTGCTTCGTCCCGAACCACAAAAAAGCGAGACAGGTCAATGATCGCGACGTCAAATTTTGCTGCTTGCTCAATTACTTCAGAAATATCCTCCTCCGAAATTGTAGCAGTGATGTTCGTAAATATTATACCTGCCCCATGACCATCCACCTGCGCTAACACTTGAGGTGCGATGCCTCCCCAGAGCTCAATTTGATCAGCAGGAAAATCGAGCTCATGAGTAAGGTGTTCGACTAAATCGCGTGCAACGGCGATGCGAGTCTGGTCGCGCTCGATCCCAATGGCAT
>JBJOLA010000187.1:0-2921 GCA_046045815.1 Pseudomonadota bacterium | reverse complement strand
CCGAGCACCCGCGCGATCTTGCCGCTTTGGGTGCCGCTGTCGGTCAGATCTTTGCCGTACATTTCATAGTCCACGCCGAGCGCGACCCAGCGCATCGCCCAATCGACCTTCCATTGCAGCTTCGCTTTGCCGCCAAGGATCGACTGGGTGACAGTATCGCCGTCATCGTCAAAGCTGATGAGGCCCGCATCGGCATCAACCACCGTCACCGGCACCTGCAGCACGACCCCCGATTTCTCGCTGATCGGCAGCACGGGAGAATAGGTTGCGGCCCGTTCCTTCCGCAGCGTCGGCAGCATGATGTCCATGATCCCCTGATAGTGGCGCAGGACATTCTTCAGCGCATCGTCAAACGCGCCGCTCTCATATTGGGACGACGACGAAATGAACTCATAGTCAAACCCAAACCGGTCGAGAAAATCACGGAGCATGGCATTGTTGTGCGCGGCGAAACTCTCATGCGTCCCGAACGGGTCGGGGATGCGGCTCAGCGGCTTGCCAAGATGTTCAGTGAGCATCGCCTGATTGGGGACATTGTCCGGAACCTTGCGAAGGCCGTCCATATCATCGGAGAATTCGATCAGCCGTGTCGGCGCGTCAGACATCGCTTCAAAGGCATGCTGCACCATCGTCGTGCGCAGCACTTCGTTGAACGTGCCAATATGGGGAAGTCCGGACGGGCCATAGCCGGTCTCAAACACAATAGGGGCACCGTTCGGTTTACCCTGCGGATAGCGCTTCAAAAGCTTTCGGGCTTCCTCATAGGGCCATGCTTTGGAAATGGTGGCGGCGGCGCGTAATTCGCTCACGTCGGTTGCTCTTTCGTTCTAATTCGGTCAATCGGAGAATATGTTGCTCCCTTTGCCCATCCCCGCGCTCCATGCAAGTCACGGCGGCATCTGGATTAGCGCGGCTGATGGCAAGCCACGGCGGGTGGGTCGGGGGGAGGCGATTGCCAAGGCTTCCGAAACTCCGATGCTGATGCTCAATGCGCCGTTGGTGGGCGAACGGCTTGGCTACAGTGAATTGGCTGGGCTCGATCTGCTGGAGCTGTTTGCCTTCGTGCATCCCGCTCGTTTTGTCGTGCCCACGGCTAAGGGGTTCGCCCAGTTTTTGGGGCTTCCGGTGCCAGCCGATGATGTTGCAGCAGCAGCACAGCTGCCGGTTGCTGCTGCTGCACTGCTCGCCCGACTGGAAGCTAAAGATTGGTCCGAACGCGAAGGGGCCTGGACGTCTGGGCAATCGCTCGCCCGTATCCGCTGGCATTGGGCACCGCTCGTCAATGCGCGGATCGAGATGCCCAAACAGGCTGAGCGCTTCCTGTTCACCCGCCTTCCAGATTGGGAGGAAGGCTCGCCGCGCCCCGCGCCCAAGCACGTGCATCTCACTTCTGCGCAAGTGGCAGAGCGACTCGACACGCTCACCGGCCACGGCGCAGAGGAACGCCCCGGACAGCGCGACTATGCCGATGCCACCCGCGCGGCCTTTGCCCCGCGCCGCGCCAAGGATGCGCCCAACCTCGTGCTTGCCGAAGCGGGTACCGGGATCGGCAAAACTCTGGGCTATCTCGCACCTGCCTCGCTCTGGGCGGCGGAGGCCCAAGGTGCAGTGTGGGTCTCGACCTTCACCAAGGCCCTCCAGCGTCAGCTCGATGCTGAAAGCGCCCGACTATTCCCCAATCCGGCGGTGCGCGCGGCCAAGGTTGTCGTGCGCAAGGGAAGGGAGAATTATCTGTGCCTGCTCAATCTGGAGGATGCGCTCCAAGGCGGCTTTGCCGGGCGGGCCGCTATCTTGGCACAATTGGTTGCGCGGTGGGCAGGCTATAGCCGGGACGGTGATATGGTGGGCGGGGACCTCCCGGGGTGGCTGCCGACTTTGTTCCGTCGGAACGGCGCCACGGCGCTCACTGATCGGCGCGGGGAGTGCGTGTATGCCGGATGCCCGCATTACCGGAAGTGCTTCATCGAACGGGCCGCGCGGGCGAGCGTTCATGCCGACATCGTCATCGCCAATCATGCACTGGTGATGGTCAATGCGGCGCGGGGGCGAGAAAGCGGTAATCCACCGACCCGGATCATTTTCGATGAAGGGCATCACATTGCCGACGCCGCTGACGGCATGTTTGCAGCCGCTTTAACGGGTCAGGAGACCATTGAACTCCGCCGGTGGATCATCGGTCCCGAAGGCAAGTCGAGGGGCCGTAGGCGCGGTCTGGCGGCCCGCCTTGCCGATCTGGCGAGTTATGACGATGAAGGGGCGATGGCGATCAACGCTGCGGCCCACGCGGCAAGTGCATTGCCGTCCGACGGCTGGCTCCAGCGCATTTCCGAAGGCGAACCTTACGGCGCGATTGAAGCGATGCTCGCCGCCGTGCGAGGCCAAGTTTACGCGCGTGCGGAAGTCGAGGATGCCGGTTACGGGCTTGAGACCGAGGCTGCGGGGCTTGACGGCATTACGATCACCGCTGTCGAACCGGCGGTAAAAGCGCTCGATGCGATCCTGCGCCCGCTGGTGGCGCTCGGGCGTCGGCTGGAGGCGGTGATGGAGGACGGTCCAGACTGGCTTGACGGCCAGGCCCGCGCCCGGGTTGAAGGAGCGATTGCGAGCCTCGGTTGGCGGCGTGATGCTTTGGTCGCCTGGCTATCACTCCTCGCTCGATTGGGAGGTCCGTCTGATCCCGATTTCGTCGATTGGCTGGCGGTTGACCGGATTGAAGGGCGAGAGATCGACATCGGCCTCCACCGCCACTGGCTTGATCCCACGCGGCCCTTTGCTGAGGCCGTGCTGAAACCAGCGCACGGCGTCGTGATTACCTCGGCCACGCTCAAAGGCGGGGAGGATTGGCCTGCTGCCGAAGCGCGAAGTGGTGCCATCCACCTCTCCAGCGCGGCGATCCATTTCGACACGCCGAGCCCGTTTGA
>JBJOLA010000185.1:0-2676 GCA_046045815.1 Pseudomonadota bacterium | reverse complement strand
ATAGCATATTCAGCCGCGCCGGGCTTGCGGGTCTCGGTGCGCGCGTCGGCGGGTTGATAGGCCAGCGCCAACGCCACCAGCGCGCGGGCTTCTTCTCGGGATTTGATCAAGGCGGCGGTCGCGGGGGCCACGTACAGATGTTCGCCCTTCACGTGCATGAACGTCGATCCGTCGTCGATTTCGGCGGAAAGCGGGGATTTGATGGCAGCGCTCACATCGGCAGTGCCAAGCCGGATCAGGTCAAGTGACGTCGGCGCGGATGCGGCGATCAGCAGAGCGAATAGGGATATAAAGGCGGCCTTCACGGCGATGTCTCCTCATTTCAGTTCTTGGCAAACGGTTAAAGGCGTTGGTAGATGTAGAGCCAGCCGTGGATGAGTCCAGAGAGATCAGCTGAGTTTCATCCTTTCACAAACCTATATAGGAACGTTCCTTTTTGCTGTCAAGGGGATGGATAGGGAAAATCACATTTATTTTTCCGTGCGCCCGGCCAAATCCGGTAGCAGCATAGTAAACCCCTAAACTCCAAACGTCAGTCTCTAACAGCCGCAAATGTTTCGGTTGACAAGCGCAAATATGTTTACTATTTGTTCCGGTCATTCCAACCAGAGTTCAAAGAGATCTGTCACCCGCCAATGCCCCCTCACTTGCGCGAAATTCGGCGATCTTTAGCAATAGTCGTTGGGTTGAACTTCACTTAACTTTGGGCCGCTCCAAACAGGGAGAAATGCCTCGCAAAAAGACGCGATATTCTCCTCCACTTCCTGAAGAATCCGCCATTCTCACGGAAGCCGGAGCGGCGATGAAGGCCTCGGCGCCCGCACAAAAGGCTTTCCCCTTCACGGGTCAGGCCTTAGGGCACGCGGCATGACACGCCCACGCTTCTCATTCTCCGTCCACGCCGTCGACGGCAAGGCGCGGACGGGGACGATCTCGATGCAGCGCGGCGATATCGCGACGCCGGCCTTCATGCCGGTGGGTACGGCGGCCACTGTCAAGGCGATGAAACCAGCCGATGTCCGGGCATCGGGCGCGGACATAATTCTCGGCAATACTTATCATCTCATGCTGCGTCCGACGGCGGAGCGGGTGGCGCGGCTGGGGGGCTTGCACGGCTTCATGGGCTGGGATCGGCCGATCCTGACCGATAGCGGCGGATATCAGGTGATGTCGCTTTCCGCACTGACCAAGCTGACCGAGGACGGCGTGGCATTCTCCTCCCATCTCGACGGATCAAAGCATCTGATCACGCCGGAACGATCGATGGAAATCCAGCGCTTGCTTGGTTCTGACATCGTGATGGCCTTCGATGAATGCACGAAGAATGGCGCGACGCGGGATGAAGCGGCGGCGAGCATGGAGCGATCGATGCGCTGGGCAAAGCGGTCTCGCGATGGCTTTGATGCGGGCGCAGAACATGCGGCTCGGGCAGCTCTCTTTGGCATTCAGCAAGGTTCGCTCGACCCCGATTTGAGATTGCGCTCTGCCCAGGCGCTCATACAGATTGGCTTTGACGGCTATGCGATTGGCGGGCTCGCGGTGGGGGAGGGGCAAGCGGCGATGTTCTCCGTGCTCGATTATGCGCCCGGGCAACTCCCCGCCGATAAGCCCCGCTATCTGATGGGCGTTGGCAAGCCGGATGACATCGTCGGCGCGGTGGAGCGGGGGATCGACATGTTCGATTGTGTGCTGCCCACGCGGTCAGGCCGCAACGGTCAGGCTTTTACATGGGACGGTCCGCTCAATCTGCGTAATGCCAAATTTGCCGAGGATTTGTCGCCGCTCGATCCCGCATCGCCGACTGCGCAGTGGAGCAAGGCCTATATCCACCACCTCATCAAATCCGGCGAAATATTGGGCGCAATGTTGATGACCGAACATAATCTCTGGTTCTATCAGCAGCTGATGGCGGGGCTACGCGCTGCAATCGCAGCGGGCGAGCTCTCAACATTCGCCAATCGTTTCCGCGCACGCTACACGGCAAAGTCATGAATGCTTCCATGATTTATCAAGGTGCCGCGTGGATCATCCCGCTGGTCATCGCCATCGTCTTCCACGAAGTCGCGCACGGCCGCGTCGCCCGATATTACGGGGATACGACCGCGCTGGAACGGGGGCGGCTGTCGTTCAACCCGATCCGCCACGTAGATCCGATTGGCACCGTCATTCTGCCCCTGATCCTCGCGGTGAGCGGCGCGCCAGTGTTCGGCTGGGCCAAAGGGGTGCCAGTCGACGCCAGTAGGATGGATAATCCGCGCTGGAATATGGTTGCGGTTGCGCTGGCCGGGCCAGCCATGAATATCGCGCTGATGATCGCTGCGGCGGGCCTGATCTCGATTCTGAAGCTGACCGTGGGGATTGATGGCGACGGCGCGGTGATGGGGTTCGTCCTCACCAACCTGATGAATTTCATGGCGATCAACCTGTTTCTCGCCTGCTTCAACCTGCTGCCGATTCCGCCGTTTGACGGTTCGAAGGTGCTCGCTGGAATATTGCCGCCCACGCTGGGAGACCGGTTTCGTCAGTTAGACCGGATGGGAATGTTGTTCGCGGTGGCCGTGCTGGTGATCATCCCGTCGATATTTCCCTCGTTCAATCTTGTTGGCCGCGTGATCGGTGCGCCGGTAATCTGGATGCTCACCCATATCGGCGCGGCGATCGGGGTTCCGTTTGCCT
>JBJOLA010000141.1:0-10468 GCA_046045815.1 Pseudomonadota bacterium | reverse complement strand
TGAAAGGAGCATATCCCGCCAATGGCACGCGAAAGCCGCTCCGTCCAATTTTCCCTGTTGCTTGAAGCGCTTCCGCCCCCCATCATGGCGCGATGCTGCGGCAATATGAACTTGTGGAACGAGTGAAAGCTTATGATCCAGACGCGGATGAGGCGCTGATCAACCGCGCTTATGTGTTTTCAATGAAGATGCACGGTGCGCAAAAGCGTGCGTCTGGCGATCCTTATTACAGCCATCCCATCGAAGTGGCCGGTATCCTTACCGACCTCCACCTTGACGATAAGACGATCGCCACCGCGATACTGCACGATACGGTGGAAGACACACTCACGACGCAGGAAGAAATTGAGCGGCTGTTTGGCTCCGACGTTGCGCGGCTGGTGGACGGCGTCACCAAGCTCTCCAAGATCGAAGCGCTCAGCGACAATGAGCGCGCTGCAGAAAATTTGCGGAAGTTTCTGCTCGCGACGTCGGACGATATCCGTGTGCTGCTGGTCAAGCTCGCCGACCGGCTCCACAATATGCGCACGCTGCACTTCATCAAGGATGAAACCAAGCGCCGCCGCATCGCGCGGGAGACGATGGATATCTACGCGCCGCTCGCCGAACGGATTGGCATGTATAGCTTCATGACCGAGATGCAGACGCTGGCGTTCAAGCAGTTGGAGCCTGACGCCTACGCGTCGATCACCAAGCGGCTGGAACAGCTGAACGAAGGCGGGGGGGACCGCGTTACCCGGATCGGTTCGGGGATCAAACTGCTGCTCTCCCGCGCTGGGATAGAGGCAGAAGTATTCGGGCGCGCCAAACATCCTTATTCGATCTGGCGTAAAATGGCGGAACGTCACATCAGCTTTGAACAGCTGTCAGACGTCATGGCCTTTCGCGCGATCGTTCCCGATGATGCCGCTTGCTACGCGGCACTTGGCACGCTCCACCGCCGCTGGCCAATGGTGCCCGGCCGGTTCAAAGACTATATCTCGACGCCCAAGCGCAATGGGTACCGTTCGCTCCACACATCGGTGTTTCATTCCGAAAAGATGAGGATCGAGATCCAGATTCGCTCGGCCGATATGCACGAGCAAGCCGAACGTGGCTTGGCGGCGCACTGGTCTTACAAGCAAAATGGTGAGGCGCCCGACGGTCAGGTGCAATGGCTGCAAGACCTTGTCGAAATCCTCGATCACGCCGGCAATCCTGAAGAGCTGCTCGAACATACCCGCATGGCGATGTATCAGGATCGGATATTCGCCTTCACGCCGAAGGGAGAGCTGATCCAGCTACCCAAGGGCGCGACGCCGATTGATTTTGCTTATGCGCTTCATACCAATCTGGGGGATACGTCGGTCGGTGCCAAGATCAATGGCCGTGTGGTGCCGCTGCGGACAGTGATCGAAAATGGCGATCAGGTCCAGATTCTCAAATCCAAGGCGCAGGAACCGCAACCGATCTGGCTCAACATTGCCGTCACTGGGAAAGCCCGTGCCGCGATCCGGCGGTTCGTGCGCCACAAGGAACGCGACGAATCGATCGCGCTTGGCCGCAGCATCTACAACGAGATCGTCACGCGGCTGCCCACCAAACTCGGCAAGGCGGCCCAGACCCAGGCGCTCAAGCGGCTCAAGCTGCCCGACGAGAATGAATTGATGATCGCCATCGCGCGCCAGACTGTCAGTGACGCCCAAGTGATGGACGCGTTGATGCCGGGCTCAGTAACCAATGAGAGCAAGGCCATCCCGCAACAGCGCGAGCCAATTTCGATCAAGGGACTGACAGCCGGTGTGGCCTATACACTGGCGCCCTGCTGTCATCCTGTACCGGGGGACCGACTGGTGGGATTGCGCAGGCCCGAAGTTGCAATCGAGGTTCACACGATTGACTGTGAACAGCTTGCGAGCGGCGTGGATGCCGACTGGCTTGATCTCGCCTGGGGTGACGGCTCTGACGGCGCGACCGCCAGACTTTCGGTGATGGTGAAAAATGAACCCGGAGCGCTTGCCGTGGTGGCCGGTGTGTTCGGCAGCTACAAAGCCAATATCATCAACCTCCGCCTCGATGCCCGCGATACCGCCTTCCACAATAATATCGTCGATCTCGAAGTGCATGACCGCCAGCATTTGATGCGGATATTGGCGGCCCTGCGCGCGACCGATATTGTGGTGCAGGCCGAGCGGGTTTGACGGCGGGCATCATATTTCGTCGAGCACAGTCGCCTAACCCTCTTGCGGAGTAGGATATATCCTGCCATACGCCTACTCAACATTGTCAATCCGGCTCTCGCCGTGAGCGTCGTTGCCCGCGTTTCGTCAAAATCATCCCTCGGAAAAACCTGCAACTTCCCTCCACTTCCTGAAGAATCCGCCACTTTTTTCCTACACCCCGCGCCTTGGTTATCGACCAGCAACTCGCCCCTTGCGCGGCTGACTCCTGCCATCCTATAGCGGTCCACAATGTCTGATCTGTTCACCAGCGCCACCAGCACGACCGACAGTTACTCTGCCTCAGATATTGAGGTTCTGGAGGGGCTGGAGCCGGTCCGTCGCCGTCCCGGCATGTATGTGGGTGGCACAGACGAGCGGGCGTTCCACCATCTGGCCGCCGAAGTGCTCGACAATTCGATGGATGAGGCTGTGGCGGGGCATGCGTCGCGCATCGAGATGACGTTGGAGCCGGGCAACCGCCTGACTGTTGTCGATAATGGTCGCGGTATTCCCGTCGATCCGCATCCTAAGTTCCCCGGCAAATCCGCGCTCGAAGTCATCATGTCCACGCTCCATTCGGGCGGCAAGTTTGAAGGCAAAGCTTACGCCACATCGGGCGGGCTGCACGGTGTCGGCGTATCAGTGGTCAACGCGCTGTCGGAAACCACCACCGTGGAAGTGGCGCGGAACAAGGAATTGTTCCGCCAGCATTTCTCGCGCGGGATCACGCTTGGGCCATTGGAGAAACTGGGGCCGACGCAAAACCGACGTGGCACTTCTGTTTCCTTCGTGCCGGACCCTGAGATATTCGGGGAGCTCAATTTCAAGCCCAATCGGTTATACCGCCTTGCCCGGTCAAAGGCCTATCTGTTTGCAGGCGTCGAGATTCGTTGGAAATGCGATGCTGCACTGATCAGCGATGATACACCCGCCGAAGCCATGTTCCAGTTTCCCGGCGGCCTCGCGGATCACCTGCGCGAACAAATTGGTGATCGAGAATGCGCCACTGCGGAATTCTTCTCCGGACGCCAGGATTTCGCTGAAGGTGCCGGTCGCGTTGAATGGGCGATGGCCTGGCCGCTGTGGAGCGAGGGTAGTTACAGCTGGTATTGCAACACGATCCCTACCCCCGACGGCGGCACCCACGAAGCGGGCATCCGCACCGCCATCGTCAAGGGTATCCGAGCTTTCGGCGCGTTGGCCGGCGTTAAGAAGGCCGAGGGAATTTCAGCGGAGGATATATTGACGGGCAGCGAAATCATGCTGTCGGTCTTCATTCGCGATCCCCAGTTCCAGAGCCAGACCAAAGATCGACTGACTTCCCCCGAAGCCGCCAAGCTGGTTGAGAATGCGGTGAAGGATCATTTTGATCACTTCCTTGCCGACAATATGGAGCGCGGCAAGGCACTGCTCGGCTTCGTGATCGAGCGGATGGAGGAACGGCTGCAACGCCGCGCGGATAAGGAAACCAAGCGCAAGACGGCAACGTCAGGCCGCAAGGTGCGCCTTCCCGGTAAGCTCACCGATTGCTCCTCTAACGATCAAGCGGGGACGGAGCTTTACATCGTTGAGGGCGATAGCGCGGGCGGATCGGCCAAACAGGCGCGAGACCGCAAGACGCAGGCGATCCTACCGATCCGCGGCAAGATCCTGAATGTCGCATCGGCGACGCTCGACAAGATTCGCGCGAATAGTGAAATCGCCGATCTTACTCTGGCGCTCGGCTGCGGCACGCGGGATAAATGTTCGGCGGATTTGCTCCGCTACGAACGGGTAATCATCATGACTGATGCCGACGTCGATGGTGCGCATATCGCGACCTTGCTAATGACCTTGTTCTTCCAGGAAATGCCGGACATCGTGCGCAAGGGGCATTTGTTCCTCGCCCAGCCGCCGCTTTACCGGCTGACCGCAGGCACGAAGTCACTCTACGCTCGCGATGATGCACACCGCGCAGAGATTGAAGCCGGGGCATTCAAGGGCAAGAAGGTTGAGGTTGGCCGGTTCAAGGGTCTTGGGGAAATGAACCCGGGCCAGCTCCGCGAAACAACAATGGACCCCAAGACGCGAACCCTGTTGCGCGTTACCCTCCCCCAGGAATATGAAGAGCGCGCGGGCGTCCGCGATTTGGTTGACCGGCTGATGGGAAAGAACCCCGAACACCGTTTCAACTTCATCCAGGAAAATGCTGCGCGTGTAGATGAAGAGGCGATTGACGCATGAAACTGATTGTTACCCTTTCCGTTCTGGCTCTGCTCACGGGCTGCAGTAAAGCGCCTGATGCGATGGGCACCGAGGAAGCCAATGCGGCCAGCACAACCAAGCTGGCGGCGGCAGGTACCGCGCCTGCATCCTTTGCTCAGTGCGGCGTGTGCCACAAGGTGGAAGCAGGCGTGCCCAATGGACTTGGCCCCAATCTCCACGGCATCTTTGGCAAGAAGTCCGGCTTGAGCGCTGGTTATAGCTACTCGCCAGCAATGAAGGCCGCTGGCTTGACGTGGAACGCCGCGACGCTCGACAAATTCCTCACCAAACCGCAAACCCTCGTGCCCGGCACCCGCATGTCTTACCCCGGCCAGGCTGACCCGGCCAAGCGCGCCGAGATCATTGCGTGGTTGAAAAAGAATAGCTGAAATGATCCGCTGGCTGCTGCTCTGCCTGATACTGGCGGTGAGCAGCCCAGCGGTGGCGCAAACTACCGCGCCCAAATCGCCGTTTGAAATCCGCGTGCAGGAGCTGGTGGGCATCCTCCAATCCGGCGGGCGTGAGAGCGAATTCTTTGCACCGAGTTTCCTCAAGGCGATTCCCGCCAGCCAGATTCGCGAGATTGCCGACTCGCTAATTGCCCAAAATGGGGATGTGATTGGTGTCGAAAAGATTGAGCTTCGCGGCGCGCAATCCGGCGTCATCAGCATGGGCTATGCCAAGGCGACAATCCTCATCAACATGACGATCGAGGCGACGCCGCCGAGCCAGGTGATCGGGCTGTTGATCACATCCGTCATTACTCGAGACGACGGCGCTGATAAAATCCGCGCCGAGGTGCAGGCGCTCCCGGGCCACGCTACCCTGCTCGTCCAGCCTGTTGGAGGCGCGCCGATCCTTTCGGTTGATGCGGACCGCGAGCAGGCGATCGGGTCAAGTTTCAAACTCTGGCTGCTCGCCGAAGCGGCACGCGCGGTGGCTAAGGGAGAGCGACATTGGTCTGATGTCATCCCGCTTGGCCCGCCGGGGTTGCCATCTGGCATCATCCAGGCATGGCCGAAATCTTCACCCATGACGCTTCACAGCCTGGCGACATTGATGATTTCGATCAGTGACAATACTGCCACCGATACATTGCTTTTTGCGCTTGGGCGCGAACGAGTGGGCCGGATGGTGGCAAATACTGGCCATGCGGCGGCGGCACGCACTCTGCCCATCCTTTCGACAACCGAGGCGTTTGCGCTCAAGATGGACCAGAGCGCTGACCTTCGGAGGCCGTTCCAAACCGGCAACTTGGCGGCACGCACAGCCGTGCTCAATCAGAACCTCTCCCGGCTTGGCGTTGGATCAATTGACAACACACAACTTGCGGGGCCGCCGCGCTTCATCGAATCCGTCGAATGGTTTGCATCACCCAAAGACATGGCGCGCACGCTCGACTGGTTGCGCGTGAACGGCGGCAAAGATGTGCTCGCGATCCTGGCGGTCAATCCTGGTGTCAGCAAGGCCGACGCCGATCGGTTCGCCTATCTGGGTTACAAAGGCGGGTCAGAAACCGGCGTGATCGCGCTGAACTTCCTCGTCCGAACAAAATCGGGTGCATGGTACACGGTGACCGGCAGCTGGAATAATCCCGACGCAGCCGTTGATGACAAGAAGTTCACCGCGCTCATGTCCCGCGCGTTGCGGCTGATCCCTTAGCTGGTCAAAGCCTCGACCAACGCTTTAACCTTTTTCTGGCGCCACTGGGGGAGCGGCGCGACAAGCCAATAGGCCAGATCAGACGGTTCGCCATTGCCAAGCGCGCGGACCCGACCCGCTTTGAGATCGGCTTCCGCTAACAAATACGGCACACGGGCGCTGCCGAATCCACTCACCGCCGCATCAATCGCAAGCCCCGCGTCGGCGACCCGCAATGAGGAAGACCCATCTTCCACCGGCGATCCCGGCCACGAAATTTCCGTTTCGCTCTGACCGTCGGGTGACGCAACCTTCACCCAGGCACCTTCCGCTAGCTTCACCCCTTCATGTTCGCCCGGCCCCGTACCGAGACGCACCGCGAGATCAAGGTTGGCTTCGGTGAAATCGGGATTGTCATCCGCTGTGACGAGCACAAAGCGCAGCTCGGGATCCGCACGTCCATACGCCGCAAGCCGGGGCGCAAGCCACTTTGCTGTGAAATCCCGCGGCGCCGCAATCGTCAGTGATTTTGACGACTGGCCCGATTGCATAGCCCGCACCGCTTCCTCAAACTGCAGGAAACCGGCGCGCAGGGCATCGAGACCATTCTCCGCTTCGGGCGTGAGGGCCAAGCCCTTGGGTTCACGGCGGAACAGAACGACGCCGAGCATATCTTCGAGCGCGCGGATTTGCTGGCCAACTGCCGCTGGGGTCACCGCGAGCTCATCCGCCGCGCGTGTGAAACTCAAATGGCGCGCCGCCGCGTCCAATACTCGCAATCCGTTGAGCGGAAGATGGGTGCGCTTCATGCGCTCGTTACCGGTGCCTTGAGTTCAAAATGGGGGACCGCGATGTCGAAGCGAGAACCGTCCTCGCCGATCATCTGGTATGCGCCCTCCATCGTTCCATTGGGGGTGGAGAGGTTGCAACCAGAGACATAGTCATAGGAGCCACCGGGTTTGATCACCGGTTGATCGCCGACCACGCCTTCGCCTTCGACAAGCTGTTGCCCCCCGCGCGCATCTTCGATGATCCAGCGCCGCGTGAGCAGTTGTGCCGCCATCGGGCCTTCGTTTTCGATGCGGATATGATAGGCCCAGAACCAGTGATTCTTCTGGGGTTCGGATTGTTCCGCCAGATAGTTGACGGCGACACGCACGATCAAACCGCGTGTTTCCTCAGCATAAGGGAAGAATGCCTTCATCATAGCCCGACCACTTTCAGTGCCTGGTCGATATCTTCCATCAAATCCGCCGGGTCTTCAAGCCCGACGTTGATCCTAAGCATTCCTTCGCTAACCCCCATCAGTTCGCGTGCCTCGGGACCAACGCTGTGGTGGGTGGTTGAAGCCGGATGGCAGAGCAAACTGCGCGAATCCCCGATATTGTTGGAAATATCGATCAGTTGAAGCGCGTTGAGAAGCCCGTGCGCCTGCTTTCGCCCGCCGTCGAGGACGAACGAGAAGATCGGCCCACAGGCATCCATCTGGGACATTGCCAGATTATGCTGAGGATGCGACGCGAGCCCGGGGTGCAGCATTGTCGGCACCCGTCTCTCCATGAATTTGCCGACAGCAAGTGCGTTTTCGGATTGACGCCGGATCCGCAGATCGAGCGTTTCCAATCCTTTCAGCACCACCCACGCGTTGAACGGTGAGAGGTTCGGCCCGGTGTTGCGCTGAAACGGCAGCAAATGGTCATTGATGAAAGCGTGCGATCCGCAAACTGCTCCCGCTAGAACACGGCCCTGCCCGTCCATCATCTTGGTCGCACTATAGGCTACGACATCGGCACCGTATTCCAAGGGCCTTTGCAGCGCAGACGTCGTGAAGGCATTATCGACCACCGATGTAATGCCGTGCTCCCGTGCCAGCTTGCAGACATAGGCCAGATCAACAATGTCCATCGTCGGGTTTGCGGGCGTTTCGAAGAAGAAGACTTTGGTGTTCGGCCGGATCGCGGCCTGCCACTGATCATTGTCCCGCGCATCAATCGTTGTGGTTTCAATCCCGAATTTGGGAAGCAAAGTATCGGTCAGCCAGCGGCACGAACCGAAGGCCGCGCGCGCCGCAACCACATGATCGCCGGTCTTGAGCTGACACAGAAGCGCCGCCGTCATCGCCGCCATCCCGGTGGCCTGCGCGCGGCAGGCATCCGCGCCTTCCATCAGCGCAATCCGTTCTTCGAGCATCTGCACGGTGGGGTTCTGAAGGCGGGAATAAGTCATCCCCTCCTCTTCGCCCGCAAACCGCGCAGCCACTGTTTCGGCATTGTCGTAGGTATAGCCCGACGTCAGGAACAAGGCCTCACTGGTTTCGCCCTGTTCCGAACGCCATGTCCCCCCGCGCACCGCTTGGGTGGCGGGCTTCCATTTGGAGGTAATGGCGCGATTCTGTCCGGTATCTTTCTTCATGCAGGTGCTTTGCCGGTTGAGAGGGGGATAGGTCAACCAAGAAGGCGAGCGGTGGCGATCATATTGCGCTAAGTGCCTGCGCGAAGCCAGCGATCAAATCATCGGGATGTTCGACACCAATCGAGATACGGACAAGGTTATCGCTGATCCCGAGCGCCGCCTTGCGGGCATCGGGCACCGATAGATGCGTCATCCCGGCGGGGTGGCTGGCGAGCGTCTCCGTACCGCCGAGGCTGACCGCGAGCTTTGCAATCTGCAGCGCGTCAAGGAAGCGGAACGCCTCCGCCTCGCCGCCCTTCAAGTAGAGCGAAAATGTCGATCCAGCGCCGGTGCAGTGGCGCGCAAAAATGTCTCCCTGTGCGCTGCCGGGTTCGAGAAAACCAAGATAGCCGACCCTTTCGACTTCGGGTCTGGTGCGCAGGAACGCACATATCTTTGCCGCATTTTCCCCCGCGCGGGTCATACGGAGCTCGAGCGTTTCAAGGCTGCGTAGTAACATCCAGGCGGTGTGCGGATCGAGGATCGTGCCGATCATGTTGCGCATCGAGCGGACGGTGTTGATCATGTCGCGCTTGCCCACGATGCCGCCCGCGACAAGATCACTATGACCACCGGCATATTTGGTCAGGCTGTAAAGCACTAGGTCTGCGCCGTGTTTCAGGGCATGCTGCCACAGCGGCCCGAGGAACGTATTATCAATCAGGATCGGCGGAAGTTCTCCTTCAAACACGCCGTCCCGCGCGGCAGCGACGGCTTGGATATCAACGAGCATATTGGTCGGGTTGGCAGGGCTTTCGAGATAGATGAATGCCACGCGGCCCATCGCCGGGCTGGATGAGCGCCAGCATCGCCGTCATGATTGCCGACATGCCTGACGAAAACGCCAGCGCATCTTCCGCACCTTCCCAAACGCCGAGCCGGTCCTCAAGTATCTCCTGATTGGGGCCGTTGAAGCGCGAATAGACAAGACCTTCGGCGCCGCCCGGCCGCTTGCCCGTTACCCCTTCGAAGAAGCGCTTGCCGGCCGCCGCCGATTCGAAAACGAAGGTCGACGTGTGAAAAATTAGCGGCTTGAGTGATCCTTCGGATAGCGCGGGATCATAGCCATACCCCATCATCAGCGTCGAAGGATGAAGCAGATGCTCCCCGATATGAGTGATTTCTGCTTTCGGGCTGCGGCTGCGCGAGATTTTGGACATGTAACATTCTTTCAACAAGTTGAAATTATGTTCCGAAACATGCGCTTTTTGGCAAGGACAATCTACCAGATTTTTTGGTGAGTCCTAAAGCGCCGCCAACACTGCATCGCCCATCTGCGTCGTCGTCATATTCCCGCCAAGATCAGGAGAACGGGCGCCACCCGCCAATGCCTTTGCCACTGCCGCCTCGATCCGGTCTGCCGCTTCTGGCATGCCGAGCGAGTAACGCAGCATCATTGCAGCGGAGAGGATGGTGGCCAGCGGATTGGCCTTACCCTGGCCCGCAATATCAGGCGCGGAGCCGTGGATGGGTTCGTAAAGCCCCTTCTGATTAGCATCTAGCGAGGCCGAGGGCAGCATGCCAATGCTCCCCGCGCACATGCTCGCTTGGTCAGACAGAATGTCGCCGAACAAATTGCCTGTTACGATCACATCAAACTGACCGGGATTACGGACAAGCTGCATCGCGCAATTATCAACATACATGTGGCTCAGCGTGACGTCGGGATGTTCGGCGTGGGTCTCAGTCACAACATCGCGCCACAGCTGGGATGTTTCCAGCACGTTGGCCTTATCCACCGAACAAAGCTTGCCCTTTCTGGCGCGTGCGGTTTCGAAGCCAACCCGTGCGATCCGCCGCACCTCATCCTCGTTGTAGGACATGATGTCATAGCCTTCACGCTTGCCGTCAGCAGTTTTGCGCATGCCTTTCTCACCGAAATAGACGTCTCCGTTGAGTTCGCGGACGATGACCATGTCGATCTGGCTCGC
>JBJOLA010000092.1:0-4375 GCA_046045815.1 Pseudomonadota bacterium | reverse complement strand
ACAAAATTTGCGCCGCGCGGGCTTACATATTGGTGAGAAACGGTGGGTCTGGGATTTGCTGACGCGCTTCATTTAGCAGGCGGCCCCAGTCACTGGAAATCTGGGTGAAATAAGGATCATTCTCCAATATCCGCCGTCGCAATACAGGCTTGGTGCGGTCTTCCGGAACGACGATCAGATCGAATGGCAGGCCGACCGAGAGGTTTGACCGCATCGTCGAATCGAAAGAGATCAGGCCAACCTTCACCACTTCATCCAGCCCCGATTCCCATTGCAATGCACGATCAAGAATGGGCTTGCCGTATTTCAGTTCGCCAATCTGGAGGAAAGGACTGTCTTTCTGGCATTCGATGAAATTGCCTTCGCTATAGACCAGATAGAGCATCAACGGTCCGTCGCCAATCCGTCCGCCAAGGAGCAATGAGACATCCGCGTTTATACCTGAACCGTTGAGCGCTTTGCCAACGTCGTGGCGGGCTCGCTTGAGCGCCTCTCCCACCAATTGCGCCACGCGGAACATCGTTGGCATAGCGGCAATCGTCCGGCGCGGATCGCCTTCTTCCTCGGGATCAAGGCCTTCCGCAAGCATCGACAGCATCGACTGTGTAACGGACAGGCTTCCTGCCGACGCGCAGACTATCAGCCGCTCATCGCTCTCAGTCAGCGTATGGAGTTTGTTGTAGATTGAGATATTGTCGATACCCGCGTTGGTCCGCGTATCCGCGATGATCACGAGGCCGTCCTTGGGACGCATCCCGACGCAATATGTCATCTAGCCATTTTCCCCGAATTTGAACTGGCGCGCAATCGCCTGATCGAGCTCCGCATTCCCTTCGATGAAGCGCTCGAGATATTCGTGCAAGCCGTTTTCGATAATGTCTGTGCGGCTGACCATATTGAAATGCGCATCACGCGTGCGCGCGATACCGTCCGCCTCTCCGTAGTTGCCGGTGAGTTTACCCATTGCCTCAAGATGCTGGACCACCTCGGCCATGCATGCGGCGAGCGACCGTGGCAATTCGCGCCGCAGGATAAGCATTTCAATCACGAGGGAGGGTTTCAGCCCCTCGCGGTAAAGCCAGCGGTAAGCGTTCACCGCCGAAACGGTTTGCAGGATCGTTGTCCACTGATCACGGTCCATCGCACCGCCCACGCTTTCGCCTTCGGGCAGCAGGATGTGATATTTAACGTCGAGCAATCGCGCTGTATTGTCCGCCCGTTCAACCGCCGCGCCCATCCGGATGAAGAGCGAGGCCGGGTTGCGCAGCATCCGGTTGATCGCGCCTTCAAAGCCGCGTGTCTCGGCTTCGGCTTGCGCAACCAGATTGATTACGGCTTCGGAATTTGCGCTATTTTGCTGACGCTGAAACAGCAACCAAGCGCGGTTGATCGTACTCCATGCCTCTCGGGAAAGCGCAGTGCGCACGGCTTTGGCATTGTCGCGGGCAAAGTTCAGGCATTGCTGAACAGAGCCAGGATGCTGCGTGGAAACCGTCAGGAACTGAGTGACATTTTGCGGCGTTGCTGGCTTGCCGGTTTCAGCAAATGCCTCGTCAGCGTCGATCACCTTGAGCGCGCTTTGCCAAGCTGCGACGCCGGCCGGCTGCGTTGACAAAGCATCAAGCCGCAGCGTTGCCTCAACCAAACGCGCCGTAAATTCCGCCCGCTCTACATAGCGGCCTAGCCAGTAAAGGCAGGAAGCGGTCCGCGCGAGCATCAGGCAGTGCGCCCTTCGTTTGACAGGATGAAGCTGTCTTTGGTTCCGCCGCCTTGACTGGAATTGACGACGAGCGATCCTTCCTTGAGCGCCACCCGCGTTAGGCCGCCGGGCACAATCTTGACCGAACCGGGCTGGCTGAGCACGAAGGGCCGGAAGTCGACGTGGCGTGGGGCGATGCCTGCCTCCGTGAGTGTTGGCACGGTGGAAAGCGCCAGCGTGGGTTGCGCAATGTAGCGATCCGGCTGCGCGATCAGTACGGCGCGGAAGGCTTCAATCTCTTTACGCGTCGCCATCGGGCCGACGAGCATCCCATATCCGCCCGAACCATCCACAAGTTTGACAACAAGTTCGCTCAAATTGTCGAGCACATAGCGCAACGACTCAGGTTCGCGGCACCGCCAGGTCTCAACATTTGGCAACTTGGCCTCACCGCCGGAATAATATCGGACAATTTCGGGCATGTAGGAATAAATCGCCTTGTCATCGGAAATACCCGTGCCCGGCGCGTTGATGATCGCGACGTTGCCCGCACGGTAGGCCTGCATCAGCCCCCTGACGCCCAAGGCGGAATCGCTTCGAAACACGTCTGGATCGAGGAAATCATCGTCGATTCGGCGATAAATCACATTAACTTGCACCGCACCGGTGATTGTCCGCATCCAGACTTTGTCATTTTCGACGATCAAATCTGCGGCCTCGACCAGTTCGATCCCGATCGTATCGGCGAGAAAACTATGCTCGTAATAAGCAGAGTTGTAATGGCCCGGCGTCAAAATCACGCACACCGGATCTGAGCCGGCACCACCCGGCGCGACCGACTGCATGGTTTCGTGGAGCAGATCGGAATAACTGTCGACCGGCTCAACCTGATAGGATCGGAAGAGTTCGGGACACAGCCGGATCATCGCTTCCCGGTTTTCGAGCATGTAGGAAACACCCGAGGGCGTCCGCGCATTATCCTCCAGCACCCAGAATTCGCCCGGCCCGGTGCGCACAAGATCAATCCCACAAATATGTGCCCAGATGCCGTGAGGCGGACGGATGCCATCAATCTCACGCCGAAACTGAACGTTTTGATAAACAAGATCCGCCGGGATGATGCCGTCATCAAGGATTTTGCGCGCGCCGTAGATATCATCGAGGAAGGCATTGATCGCCTCAACCCGCTGCGTCAGCCCTGCCGAAAGCGTGGACCATTCCGTAGCCGTGAAGATGCGCGGGATGATGTCAAAGGGGATGATCCTCTCGGCCGCTTCATCATCACCGTAAACCGCAAAAGTAATCCCCAACTGACGGAAGGTTGCCTCCGCCGCCTGCTGACGGCGCTGCAAATCATCATGGGGCGTTTCATCGAGCCATAGTGCAAGGGCAGCAAATTCTGGGCGGGTGGCGCGACCATCCTCAAATCCCCGAATCTCATCAAATGCGCGCTTCATCGAGAGAGACTGCCCCGCTTTGTTGCGCCGCACAAGAGGGGGTTAATCGGCGGCCTCTGGGCTGGGCCAAATCTCGAGCTTGAGGCCGGGAATATCATTAAAATCCGGACCGTTCATCGTGACTAGGGTCGCGTCCAGAACAATGGCTTGAGCGGCGATCATCCGGTCGAGGATACGGGTGCGGGAAAAACCAAGATTTGTTATCAGACGGCCATATTCTGCGGCGGCGTCATGTTGAAAGGGAAGCCATTGAAACGAAGCAACCATCGCATGTAAGCGCATGCGGCGCACAATGGCCAAGGGTGGCTCGCGATCGACGCCTCCTTCCAGTTCAACCCGCGAAACGATTGAAAACTTTGGAACGATGTCGCGAGCTTCGAGCCGATCCATAACCGCTATCGATTTATCCCGAATATGAATCGCAATATTGGTGTCGAGAAGAAATGACATCGAGTCTCAGAGACCAGGGCGTTCGGGCGCTTCAAATGAATCGCGTTTTTGAATTTCACCAGGTCCCGGCAAATCTCGCAGCAATTGCAACATTTCTGCCACCGAAGACCGCTTCTTGCGTTGGATTACGACCTGGTTGCCTTCCTTCTCGAGTGTAACTTCCATCCCAATATCTAAACCAAAATCGCGCGGCAACCGTACCGCCGCGCTATTGCCACTCTTGAAAATTTTCGTGTTGACCGAATTCATGATAAAGCTCCGTATATTCGGTATATACATTAACTTTTGCGCTAGATCAATCCAGCCAAGGGACTCGAAGGATCGGCGTACAGTCGGCGCCCCATTCTCCCGGCGCGATATGCCAGTCGCCCGCTTTGCACCGCGAGCTTCATCGCACTTGCCATCATGATCGGGTCTTTCGCTTCGGCAATTGCGGTGTTCATGAGCACGCCGTCACAGCCCAATTCCATTGCGGATGAGGCCTCAGACGCGGTGCCGACGCCTGCATCCACCAGAACGGGAACCTTTGCCCCTTCGACAATCAGGCGGATCGTCACCCGGTTCTGGATGCCTAAGCCCGATCCGATCGGCGCACCAAGTGGCATGACCGCGACCGCCCCTGCGTCTTCCAATTGCTTGGCGGCGATCGGATCATCAACGCAGTAGACCATCGGCAGGAAACCCTCCTTGGCCAGAATTTCAGTCGCCCGCAGGGTTTCGCGCATATCGGGATAGAGTGTGCGCGCCTCGCCGAGCACTTCGAGTTTGA
>JBJOLA010000146.1:0-8954 GCA_046045815.1 Pseudomonadota bacterium | reverse complement strand
AGCCTGGATGGCTGTGGTTTTGCTACCCCTGATGGCGGCCCAGTCTCTGGTTCATCCAAACCTGACCGCGATGATGACGCGGCGGGCGAACCAGACCAATCAGGGGGAAGTGTCGGGCTTTAGCTCTGGGGTGATGGCGGTCGGCTCGATCATCGCGCCGTTACTCTACAATCCTATCCAAGCTTGGTTCACCGGGCCAGACGCGCCGTTCATATTTTATGGCGCGGCGTTCCTGATTGCTTTTGCGATGGCGGCGGGCGCGCTTCTGCTGCTCACCCGCCTGCCGCTGGCGGACCGCGCAGAGACGGGCCCGGGCGTTACAGCAGGTGTGCGATCCGGCTGATCTCAGCTGTGGCGTCTCGCGTCATGGCGCTGCGGAAATCGGGCGCTGCGTGCGTGCAGGCGCGGGCGAGGGTGTCATCATCCCAGATGCTGAGAAGCTGCGCGGCAAAGGCGTCGGGCTTGATCGCCGTCAGGTTGTGATTGCGGCCCAAGCCCGCTGCTGCAATCGCCTTGCCGTGGAATTGCTTTTCGAGATCAAACCAGGTGATCATCTGCGGCAACCCTGACAGCAGGGCCGAACTGACAAAGCCGTGCCCGCCGTGTGAGACGACGAGGCGAGATCGGGCGGCGATGCGGGTGAAGGGCAGGGGCTCCCGCTCAAAATTTAGACCGAGCGTTTTGAACCGGGCGAGATGTTCCGCGCTGGCGCTGCTCATATGGACGCGCACGACTTTGCCGGTGCGCGAGAGGGCGTCCCAAAGCGCCGCGCCTGCATCAATTCCGTGAAACCCATAGACAAAAATCTCCTCCCCTGCGCCGCCCGTAGTGTCTGGCAGCGGCGGCTTTATCAGCGGGGCGCAGTGCGGCACCGTCCGGTGGATGGCGTAGGGATCGAGCAACTTGAAACTGCTCACCATTTCGTGATCGGCAGCGAACAAAGCGGGCAATCCGGGCAGCGGCGCACGCCCCGATGCGGCGAGATCGGCATCTACCAGGTCAAGCATCGCCTCTTCGTCAAAGGCGGGCGCAGCGCCGGTCAGGCTGGGGAAAGTGGTGAGGTGACCCGGCGGCGCCGTGAAGCCGTCCCCCACCTTGACCGCAGGGTAGCGCCCCTTTGCAGCGCAGAGCAAGGCGGGCGCGAAATTGGCAATGATCAGATCCGGCCGGTAGGCGGCGCAAATCGCATCCCATCCTGCAATTATCGCAGCCAGCGTTCCCGGCTGGTTCAGCCCGACGCGGCAGAGGATATCGCCCATCGTCGCCACTGGGGCGCTGGCGGGTTGACGCCGATTGATCAGCAGGCGCGGCCAGACCGGAGCCTGCCACAGCGATACACGCGGATCGAGATCAAGCCCGCCTGCGTCAATCTGCTGGAGGGCAATCGCCACGTTGTGCCCATCAGTGAGGAGCTGGTCTGCAATCAGTTTGATACTGGTGATATGGCCTTGATGCGCGCCCAGTTCCCAACCGATCAGGACCCGGGCCATCGAGACTCAAATTCCGCCGTCTATGGCTTCCCGACCGACACCCGCAAGCGCCGCGATCAGGGCATCGCCGCATGTGTCGAGCGCTTCCTGCCGGGTGGAGCGGATCACGAAATTTGATCCCACCTTGCCTTCGCGGAAGAAGGGGTAACTGCCGATCTGGCAGCCCTCGTGCGCCTTTTCAGTGGCAGCCAGTAGTTCTGAAATCTCGCTTTCCGCCACCCAGCAGCCAATGGAGCGCGAGATCAGGGGGGCGCCGCCCTCCAAAGTGCCGGTCAGCGCGTCGAGCATTCCCGCTGTGATATGGGGTACGCCCGCCATGATGAAGATGTTGCCGATGCGGATGCCGGGCGCGCCGGACATGCGGTTCTCGATCAGCGTCGCGCCGTCCGGCACCCGCGCCATCCGCAGCCGCGCCTCTGTGATCCCGCCGCGCGCTTCGTAATATGTTGTGAGCACCGCGCTCGCCTTGGGGTGAATGACCACCCCAACACCAAGCGCCGCCGCAATGGCATCCACCGTGATATCGTCATGCGTGGGGCCAATGCCGCCGGTGGTAAACAGATAATCATTGCGCGCGCGCAGGGTGTTGACCGCCTCGACAATCGCTTCCTCAACATCGGGGACCACGCGCACTTCGCGCAGCCTTATCCCCTGCAAATTGAGCCACAGCGCGATCTGGCTGATATTCTTATCCTGAGTGCGGCCCGATAGGATTTCATCACCAATGATGACAATCGCAGCAGTCCAGATGCGGCTTTCTGTCATACCAATCTGCTTTGCTTGACAGCGGCTTCGATGAAGCTCGCGAATAGGGGATGCGGATCAAAGGGCTTGGACTTGAGCTCAGGGTGAAACTGCACGCCAACGAACCAGGGATGATCAGGGCGCTCGACGATTTCAGGAAGCTCCCCGTCTGGTGACATACCTGAGAAGATCAGGCCTTTGGCTTCAAGGCCAGCGCGATAAGCCACGTTGACTTCCCAGCGGTGGCGGTGGCGTTCCGAAATGTGAGTAGAACCGTAGATCGCTGCCACGTGGCTATTGCCGGTGAGCGTCGCATCATAAGCGCCGAGCCGCATCGTGCCGCCGAGATCGCCGCCAGAATGGCGCTTCTGTTGGCCTTCTGTGCTCATCCATTCCTCAATGATGCCAACAACGGGCTGATCGGTGGGGCCGAATTCGGTGGAAGATGCCCCCGCCACGCCGACCAGATTGCGGACGCCCTCGATACACGCCATCTGCATCCCGAGGCAGATACCGAAGAACGGAACGCCGCGTTCCCGGGCAAAGCGCACCGCGGCAATTTTGCCTTCAGAACCGCGTTCGCCAAAACCGCCGGGAACAAGGATGGCGTTCATCGGTTCAAGTGCGGCAGCCACATCGCTATCGGCTTGCTCGAATAACTCAGCGTCGATCCATTTGATGTTGACCCGGGTACGGTTCGCAAAGCCCCCGTGGATCAGCGCCTCGTGGAGCGATTTATACGCATCCTGCAAGCCGACATATTTCCCGACCACGCCGATGGTGACTTCGCCCTCCGGATTTTGCTGGCGGTCCATGATGTCATCCCAGCGGCGCAGATCAGGCGCCAGGCCGGGCGTAATGCCGAAGGCGCGAAGCACTTCAAAATCGAGGCCCTCTGCGTGATATTGCAATGGGACAGCGTAAATTGATTTCGCGTCAAGCGCGGGGATCACCGCTTCTTTGCGGACGTTGCAAAAGGCGGCGATCTTGGCGCGTTCGGCATCGGGCAACGGGTGTTCGCAGCGACAGAGCAGAATGTCAGGCTGGACGCCGAGCGCAGTCAGTTCCTTGACACTGTGCTGGGTCGGCTTTGTCTTAAGTTCACCGGCCGCTGCAATGTAGGGGACGAGCGTGACGTGGATGAACACGGTCTGATCGCGGCCAAGATCATTGCGAAGCTGACGGATGGCTTCGATGAACGGCAGGGATTCGATGTCGCCCACGGTGCCGCCAATTTCACACAATACAAAATCGAGATCATCGAGCTCATTCCGCGCGAATTCCTTGATCGCATCGGTGACGTGCGGGATGACCTGCACCGTCGCGCCGAGATAATCGCCGCGCCGCTCTTTGGAAATAATGCCCTGATAAATTCGGCCCGACGTCACATTGTCCGACTGGCGAGACGCAACGCCAGTGAAGCGTTCGTAATGGCCCAGATCAAGATCAGTCTCCGCCCCATCATCCGTCACATAGACTTCGCCGTGCTGATAGGGGGACATCGTGCCGGGATCGACATTGAGATAGGGATCAAATTTGCGGATACGGACTCTATAGCCGCGCGCCTGCAACAGGGCAGCGAGAGACGCTGCCATAAGACCTTTGCCAAGCGAGGAGACCACGCCGCCGGTGATAAAAATGAACCGCGCCATGGGAGAAAAGGCTTAAGCCGTTCCGATAGGATTCGGCAAGGGGCCGAATCCTGAAATCGCGAATTTTATTGCTGCGGTGGCGTTGTTGGGGCTGGCGTCGTCGTGATTGGCGGCGGTGTGACCTTGGGGAGATCAACCTTGGGCAGCGACGGTGTCGGTTCGGCTGGGCCCATGACAACAGGCTTCTTCACCAGCTTGGGTGTTACAGCCGGGATGGATCCGCGAACCGTTGGGCGCGGCGTTTCAGTTTTTACCGCGACGGGCGCGGCCTTCACGTCAACCGGCGTCCTGCGGACCGTTACAGTTGCCGGGCCAGCCGCTACGGGCGTGTTTTGCTGAACGATGGGCGCTGGTAGCGCCATTGACGGCGCGGGCGCCGTGGCCGGAGCAGACGTCCCCGCGAGCGGCACTGCCGAATCAACTGGTGCCGTGCCAAGCGCAGGCGCACCCGTGGCGGGAATGGGCTTACGGGCGAGGCTCGTATCAACCGTGGTCGGCGCGCGGTTGAATGTTGCCAGTCCGGCAAGTCCAATCGACAGCAGCACGAACAACGTCGCCAAAATCGTCGTCGTCCGCGTCAAAAAGTCAGCGGCACCGCGCGCTGTCATCAAACCGGCTGGGCTGCCACCCCCCGCGAGTCCGCCCCCTTCGGAGCGCTGCATGAGGATGACGCCGACGAGTGAAGCGGCGATAATGAGGTGAACGACAAGGAAAAATTTGAACATGGAAAGCGCCCTTAGCCGAGCATCGTCGTTCGATCACCCACGGCGAGCGTCACATCTCGAATTCTGCATTGTTCATCGCCAGCGTCGGCGTGCCGACGATTGACACACCAATTTGGAAATCGAGCAAGCCATCGCCTTAGCCTGCTCCAGACGTTCGAGATGCTGACAATGCGACGGCAAGGCTGATCCACCACGTCACCCCCCTTTCCCCAACCTTCACCGCCTGCTAACGAAAATCCCGAATCCAGCCCGCGTTCAGTCTCACCGGGCCGATCACCTGAGTAACTATCTCCATGCGCGCGGGCGGCGCTTTTGTGGCCCGTTTGCCAAGAACAGGAAAATGCCATGACCGCCATTGGGCACGATACCCTCCAGACCCGCTCAACCCTCACCGTCGGGAACGAAAAGGTTGATTATTATTCGCTGTCAAAGGCGTCGGCGCAGTTGGGTGATATTTCGCGTTTGCCGTTCTCGATGAAGGTTTTGCTCGAAAATCTGTTACGTTTTGAAGATGGCGGGTTCACGGTTTCAGTTGAAGATATTCAAGCGCTGGTGGATTGGCAGAAGGATACCAAATCCACCCGCGAGATTCAGTACCGCCCGGCGCGCGTGCTCCTTCAGGATTTCACCGGCGTGCCGTGCGTCGTTGATCTGGCGGCGATGCGCGATGCGATGACCAAGCTGGGGGGGGATCCCGCGAAGATCAATCCGCTGGTGCCTGTTCATCTTGTGATTGATCACTCGGTGATGGTCGATGAATTCGGTCATCCCAAGGCGGCCGAACAGAATGTCGAGATTGAATATCAGCGCAACGCCGAACGTTATGACTTTTTGAAATGGGGCAGCAAGAGCCTCGATAATTTCAAGGCAGTTCCCCCAGGAACGGGTATTTGCCATCAGGTCAATCTCGAACATATTGCGCAGGCTGTGTGGACCAGCACCGCGCCCGACGGCGCAACGATTGCCTATCCTGATACGTGCGTGGGCACAGATAGCCACACGACGATGATCAACGGGCTTGGTGTGCTCGGCTGGGGCGTTGGCGGGATTGAGGCGGAGGCGGCAATGCTCGGCCAGCCGGTTTCGATGCTGATCCCCGAAGTGGTGGGCTTCAAACTGACCGGCGCGATGGCCGAAGGAATCACCGCGACTGACCTCGTGCTGACTGCGACGCAGATGCTTCGCGCCAAGGGCGTGGTCGGGCGGTTCGTTGAATATTATGGCCCCGGCCTTGACGCGCTTTCGCTCGCGGATCGGGCGACGCTCGCGAATATGGCGCCTGAATATGGCGCAACTTGCGGCTTCTTCGGCATCGATGAAAAGACGATGGAATATATGCGGCTCACGGGGCGCGATGAAGCGCAGATTGCGCTCACCGAAGCCTATGCCAAGGAACAGGGCTTCTGGCGCTTCGCCAACATGGCGGACCCCGTTTTCACCGACACGCTATCGCTCGATATGGCGACCGTCGTCCCCAGCCTTGCGGGACCAAAGCGCCCGCAGGATAAGGTGGCGCTGACGGAAGTCGATGATGTGTTTAACGCCGATCTGTTGGCAACCTACAAGCATGAAGGTGCGAAGCGCGTTCCCGTGGCGGGCGCGACGCATGACATTGGAGATGGTGACGTTGTGATCGCAGCGATCACCAGCTGCACCAACACGTCGAACCCTTCGGTTCTCGTTGCTGCGGGTCTCGTGGCGCGCAAGGCGAACGCTTTCGGTTTGCGGCCCAAGCCTTGGGTGAAGACGTCGCTCGCGCCTGGATCACAAGTCGTGACCGATTACCTCGACCGGGCGGGGCTGACGGCTGATCTGGACGCGGTGGGCTTCAATCTGGTCGGCTACGGTTGCACGACCTGCATCGGCAATTCGGGACCTTTGGCGGAACCGATTTCGGCCGCCATCAATGGCAATGATATTGTCGCGGCCTCGGTGATTTCAGGGAACCGCAACTTTGAAGGGCGCGTTTCTCCCGACGTGCGCGCCAACTTTCTCGCATCGCCGCCGTTGGTTGTTGCCTATGCGCTTAAGGGGACGGTGACGACGGACTTCACGACCACACCGATCGGCCAAGCGACCGATGGAAGTGACGTATTTTTGCGGGATATTTGGCCATCCAATCAGGAAGTCGCCGAGGCGATGGCTGCCAACATCGACCGTTCGATGTTCCTCGCGCGCTATGCCAGCGTCTATCAGGGGGATGCGCATTGGCAGAAGATCCAGGTCGAGGGTTCAGCCACCTATCAGTGGCGCGCGGGCAGCACATATGTTGCAAATCCGCCTTATTTTGAGGGGATGAGCATGACTCCGGCGGCAGTGACTGACATCATTGCGGCCAAGCCGTTGGCAATCTTGGGGGATTCGATCACGACCGATCACATCTCGCCTGCTGGCTCGATCAAGGCGGATTCGCCTGCGGGCAAGTTCCTGATGGAGCATCAGGTGAGCAAGGCTGACTTCAATAGCTATGGCGCGCGCCGAGGCCATCATGAAGTGATGATGCGTGGCACATTCGCCAACATCCGCATTAAGAATGAAATGGTTCCCGGGATTGAAGGCGGCATGTCTTCCTACGGCGGCGAAACGATGCCAATCTACGACGCCGCGATGCGTCATAAAGCGGATGGTTCCGCCCTCGTGGTGATCGCGGGCAAGGAATATGGCACAGGTTCCTCGCGCGATTGGGCCGCGAAGGGCACCAACCTGCTCGGTGTCCGCGCCGTGATTGTTGAGAGCTTCGAGCGCATCCACCGCAGCAACCTCGTTGGTATGGGCGTATTACCGCTTCAGTTTGTTGATGGGCAAACCCGCACGAGCCTTGGCCTGACCGGCGATGATAGCTTTACGATCACCGGCGTCGCAGCGCTCTCTCCGCGTCAGACGGTTGAGGTGCTGGTCACGCGCAAGGATGGTTCGACATTCAAGTTCAACACGCTTTGCCGGATTGATACCGCGAATGAGGTCGAATATTTCATGAATGGCGGCATTCTGCACTATGTGCTGCGCAAGCTTGCTGCTTGATCGTTTGGTTTCTAGGCGACGAGCACTTCAATCAGCATCGGCGTTGGTGATGCAAAAGCGGCGGTGAGCGCGGCGTCGAGGGTGTCCGCACTCTCGACGCGGAGCGCGTCCACGCCTTGACCTGTGGCAAGTGAGACGAAATCGATCCCGGATAGATCCGTTCCTTCAAGCGACTGCAAGCCGAAATGCCGCCCGAAGACGTGAAGTGCTTCGTAGCGGCGATTGTTGACGATGATGAAGGCCATTGGCAGCGCCATCTGAGCGGCGGTCCAAAGCCCCTGCACAGCGTACATTGTGGAGCCGTCGCCCAGCAAAGCGATAACACGTGCGTCTGGGCGGGCCATCGCAACCCCGATAGCAGCGGGCAGGCCGTGGCCCAATCCCCCACTGGCGCAGGTGTAGAAACCGTCTTGCGCCGTGATCGGCAGATGATCATGCATGGCCCCACGGCTGCTCGCGGCTTCTTCGACGATCACACTATTCCGGGGGCGCAACGCTGCGATCCGCTGGAGGAGATAGGCGTCTGTCAGCGGCGTGCCGTTGAGTGGCGGCAATGGGGTCCGTGCGTCGGGAACGGTGCGGGCAATTGGCGCAGCTCCGCTGAGCAAATCCGCGATCCCCGCCTTAAGATTTGTGACAATAGCCGTGCCACCCGGCGTGTAGCTTGCCTGATTTGGATCATTGGTCAGTTGAAACAAACTGGCGCGCTCCGGTACATGGGGTCCAAAGCCCTCCGCATGATAAGTGAAGGCGGGGGCACCCAGCACCAGCACCAGATCTGCACCCGCGAGATCCGCAACGATTTTTTCTCGGAAGGCGGAGAGGAACCCTTGAAACAACCGATGATCCTCCGGGAAGCTGACCCGCGCATTCATCGGTGCAACCCACACGCCCGCATTGTGACGTTCGGCGAGTGCGATCACTCCGGTCCAAGCATCATCTAGTGCGATGCCTGCGCCGACGACAAATATTGGTCTTTGCGCGATCGCCAAAGCGTTGGCCACTGTTGCCAGCATCGTTGCGTCGCCACGCACACTTTGCGAGACGGTCGCGCGTTCAGGCATGTCACAGTCGCGGTCCCAATCATCGACCGGGATTGAAACGAAAACCGGTCCCTGCGGCGCTTGCATCGCGATGTGATAGGCACGGGCGATGGCAGCAGGCACGTCCTCTGCCCGCGCGGGCTCCACCGAATATTTGACGTAGGGACGCGGGAATTCGGTCGCGCGTTCAGCGAAGAGGAATGGCTCATAGGGCAGGATCGAGCGCGCTTGTTGCCCCGCCGTAACGACGAGTGGTGTTTGATTTTTGAATGCAGTGAA
>JBJOLA010000364.1:0-4697 GCA_046045815.1 Pseudomonadota bacterium | reverse complement strand
TCATCATCGCCCATACCTTCGCGACGGGCAGAGACGCGCCCGGCTATGCGTCGCTGATGACCGCGATCCTATTCTTTGGCGGCTTGCAGCTCATCTCACTCGGGGTGCTCGGCGAATATGTCGGGCGCATCCTTGTCGAAACCAAGGGCCGGCCGATTTACGTCGTGCGCCAATTTATAGGTTTAACACAAGAGGCTGGGGCCTGATGGAACGCGCTGTTTTTGATCGTATGGCTGAACTGGATCAGACCCACTGGTGGTACGTCGCGCGCCGCCGCATTCTGGCGTCAGTGATCGAGCGGAAGATCGCCTTGCCGACGCATGCCCGCATTCTGGAAATTGGTTGTGGCACCGGCCATAATTTTGGAATGCTCGGTGAGTTTGGAATGGTTGACGGGATTGAGATTGATGCCCCGGCGCGCGCGATTGCGGCTGCGCGATTGGGGCGGGAGATTTCTGCCGCCTCGCTCCCGGAACTGACAGGTATTGCTGACGGCAGCTATGATCTGATCGCGCTTCTGGACGTCCTTGAACATATTGAAGGCGATGAAGCCGCGCTCACCAGTATCCGGCGCAAGCTCAAACCGGGCGGGCGCATCCTGATCACCGTGCCCGCCAACCGCTGGATGTGGAGCGCGCATGACCGGGTCCATCATCATTTTCGCCGTTATGCGCCCAGCAGTTTGCGAGCGGTGATCGCGGCGTCAGGGCTCAAAGTGGAGATGCTCAGCTACTTCAACACGGTCTTGTTTCCGCTTGCCGCGCTGGTGCGGATCGCCGGGAAGATAGTCGGGCGCGAAGAGGGAGATGACGCCCAGCCTCCCGCGCCGCTCAACACGGCCTTCACCGTGCTCTTCGGCATGGAAAGCCATTTGGTCGGGCGCGTGCCGATGCCTTTTGGTGTGTCACTGCTCACCATATTGTCATGAATGAGACTGCCAAGCGTTGGCGATATTTCCGAGCGATTGCGAGCCAGTTTCATTGGGCCGTCTGGTTGGCGGGGATCGCGCTTGCTGGCCAGCTCTTCTATTGGGATTATGTCCGGTCTCTGCGGTCGCACGGTCTGTCCATCAACGGGCAGGCGCTTTGGGGCCGGGATTTTGTCAACGTATTCACGTCCGGCCGCTTGGTGATCGAGGGGCAGCTCCAGCTTCTGTATGACAAGCTGGCCTACCGCGCGTGGCAGGCCGACTATTTCGGCGGCGGTATCCGGGATCATAATTACTCCTATCCGCCGGTCAGTCTGTTCTACACACCGTTGTTTGGTGCGCTGCCCTATCTTTGGGCGCTGGCGCTGTGGACGACCCTCTCACTCCTGGCGTTTGGCTTGGCGGCGCGGCCTTGGCTGGCGCGCGAGCAACTGCCCGCGTGGCTCGGCTTCATCTTGCCCTCCTCAATCGTCTGCGTCTGGGCGGGGCATTACGGCCTGTTCGTCGGCGCGCTTTGGCTGGCGGCATGGCACAATCTTGAGAAGCGACCAAAGCTGGCCGGTATTTTGACCGGATTAATGATCATCAAGCCTCATATGGCGGTGCTGATGCCCATCCTGTTCCTCCGCCGCAAAGCCTGGACCGCGATGACGGTCGCCGCCGCGACGGTGATCATTCTTGTTGGCCTGTCGATCCTGTTTTTTGGGCTGGACCTTTGGCACATCTATCTGACCAGCACATCGGAAACCCAGCTCAACATGCTCCATGCGACCCGAGCCTTTTTTCTCAAGATGATGCCAACGATTTCGCCCGCACTTTTTGCCCTGGGTTTTCCGGCAACTCTGGTCTGGCCCGCGCAAGTCGCCGTGGCGGCGATCACCATCATCGCGATGTGGCGATATCAGCCCGCAGACACCCATCGCGCCGGGCTCACCGCCGCTGTCGCCACGTTTCTGATCCTGCCCTATGCGTTCAACTATGATATGACGATTGTCGGCCTGGCATCGCTTATCATGCTCACCAAAGCGAGCAGGAACCTGCGGATTTTTACCGCGTTGATGGCCGCTGCCATTTTCTTGCTGCCCACATATTTGATGCCAATGAACAAAGCCGGGCTTTGGATTGCACCGTTTCTTTTGGCCGCATTTCTATTGCAATTGCTCTGGCGCGTTGAGCGGGCGCCGCGCTGGGATGAGGTGGCGACATGAACTTTGTCCGGTCAAAACAAGGTGAGGTGCTTGCGATCATAGTGATCGTTGTAGTGGCAGTGTTACTTCGGTTTAACCGCCTCACCGTCTGGCCGCTGTCGCTCGACGAATCATACAGTCTATTTGGTGCGGAGGCGGGCTTTGATTTCATCTGGCATATCCTGCCAACCTATGAGACTCACCCGCCGTTTTACACAGCGATGCTAAGGTTGTGGACGCTGGTGGCGGGCACTTCCGTTTTCGGACTACGCCTGTCCGGCATTTTGCTGAGCTTGCTGACTTTGCCCATCATTTATTTTGCGGCTGGTGATATGGCGGTGCTCGCCAGGCGCAGCCGAAATGCGGTCGCACTTCCCGCTCTGGCATTGGCGGCGTGCCTGCCGATCATCGTCGATATGTCCCGGTTCGTCAGGCCGTATAGCGCAATGATCTTTGTGTATGCGCTGGGAACATGGACCATCGTGCGCCTCACACTCACCCAACGCGAAAGCGGCAATCTCAAAACCGGGCCGTGGGTGATCTATCTGGCAAGCCTTGTTCTGATGATTTGGCTTCATAATTTGGGCGCGCTTTACGTGTTATCGCTGGTCGCGGGTTTGCTGATCGGTATCGGTCCATTGGTGCTGGCACGGGATCATTGGCGTGCGTTCGCGCTTGGCCACGGCATCGCTTTTCTGGCGGCATTGCCTGCTCTGCTCATCTTGATGGATCAAGCCCCGACGTGGACGCATTCGACCTGGCTTGCTTTTGATCCGAAATCCTTGCCCGTGGTTGTGCCGGTGATTTTCGGCATGCAGGGAATTTTTGGGATATTGGCTGCCACGATCCTGGTGGTTGCTGCTTTGATGACGCGCACCCGGATCAGCGTCGCTCTACTGATCCTGGCGCTGCTCCCGATCATCCTCTCGGCGATTATCAGCATGACCATCGCGCCGGTGTTTCTCGTGCGGACATTGGCCGCCTGCGCAGGCCCGATGTTGTTGCTCATGGCGCTCGGCGCGAACGCGAGCTTGCTGACCCGCGCGGCGCTGATCATCTCTTGCCTGTTTGGCGGCCTGCGCACCTATCAAATCCAGCAGCTCAAGCCCGATCAGGATTGGAAAGGCTGCGCACTTTGGCTGATCGCGCGCGCGGGGCCACAGGACATGATCTATGCCTATCCCAACGAAGGGGCGTTGCCGCTCCGCTATGCGCTGCGGGATGCTGGGAAGGCATTGCCGATCCGTGACATCCCGTCGGGCATCCCCGCCCATGATCCCTCGGGTTGGTATCCCACAGGCAGCCGGGGCGTCCAATCTTTACCGCCCGCCAGGCTCAAGGAGATTGCGGCTGACGCCGTGACCAAAACAACGCCAACCATCTGGCTGCTTCGCTACAACACTCGCTTTTATGACAAGGGCGATAGCTTCCTGCACATCATGGAGCGCAACCGAAAGGTGGTCGGCCACTTTGTGTACCGGGATATCGACGTGGTCGGCCTAGCCCAGACCCCGCCGACCCAATAGCCGCAGCCGCAGCGCGTTCAGTTTGATGAAGCCCGCTGCATCGCGCTGATCATAGGCACCGGCGTCATCCTCAAACGTAACCATCCGTTCGGAGTAAAGCGAGTTGGGGGACTTGCGGCCGATCACGCTGACACTGCCCTTGTAGAGCTTTAGCCGCACCGTGCCGCTGACATGCGTCTGACTGTGATCAATCGCGGCCTGCAGCATTTCCCGCTCGGGTGAGAACCAGAAGCCATTGTAAAGCAGCTCAGCATATTCGGGCATCAACTTATCTTTGAGGTGCGCTGCGCCCCGATCGAGCGTGATCTGCTCGATGCCGCGGTGGGCAAGGTGCAGGATCGTGCCGCCCGGTGTTTCGTACATGCCCCGTGATTTCATGCCGACGAAACGATTCTCGACCAGATCGAGGCGGCCAATGCCGTGGGTTTTACCCAGTGCGTTGAGCGTGGTGAGCAGGGTCGCGGGTGACATGCCCTCACCGTTGATCGCTACGGCATCGCCCCGCTCGAAATCGACGGTGATGATTTCCGGCGTATCAGGCGCATCCTCGGGATTATCGGTGCGCGAATAGACATAGTCGGGCACTTCTTCCCAAGGATCTTCCAGAACCTTCCCCTCGGATGAAGTGTGGAGCAGGTTTGCATCGGTGGAAAACGGTGATTCCCCGCGCTTGTCCTTCGGCACCTGTATCTGGTGCTTCTCGGCAAAATCGATGAGGGCTGAACGGCTGTTCAAATCCCATTCGCGCCACGGGGCAATCACCCGGATGTCAGGGTTAAGGCTGTAATAGCCCAGCTCAAAACGGACCTGATCATTGCCCTTGCCTGTCGCGCCGTGCGCCACTGCATCCGCGCCCACGCGCTTCGCTATCTCGATCTGCTTCTTGGCAATCAATGGTCGGGCGATGGAAGTGCCGAGCAGATAAAGGCCTTCATAGAGCGCATTGGCGCGCATCATCGGAAAGATATAATCCTTCACGAATTCCTCGCGGACATCTTCGATGAAGATATGTTCTTCCTTGACGCCCGCTGCCCGCGCCTTTGCCCGAGCGGGCTC